>NZ_KV815629.1:0-13790 GCF_001814285.1 Enterococcus sp. HMSC076E04
GAGTTATTTACACAAAATTATTGACGCTCCCAAGCTAAAACTCCTATTAATCGATCTACTAAAAATAAATAAAAAAATTCTTTTCAATTTTTAGTTATGGTATGACATAAATAAAGTAAAGTTATTCTTCTAGGTTAATCTTATTAATACTCTTTCTCACTAGTGTTGCATGCAACACTAGTGAGAAAGAGTATTAAATATACTGCAAGGCAAGACATTTGGTAATTGAAGAATAACAAGCAAAAAAATAGCAGTCAGGTCTCTTGACAAAGTATAGTTGCTATTCTTTTTTTAGGCCCTACTTTAATGAAATTTTTGTTTGGAGGGAACGACTTCATTCCTTTGATTATTTTAGTTGAATTTAATAGAGAAGCCTGGCGTCTATTAAGAAATACTTTTCTTGATGAGCGTCAATTTTTTTAACGGAAATCTATCCTATACTAAATTCAGTAAAGAAAAAGGAGGAATCAAAGAAAGCTATTTTAAACAAACCAAAATTATAGGAGGAATAAATCATGACTGAAAATAAAGCTACTCAAGAAAGAACACCCCAAGAAAGATTGCAAGAAGAACAAGAACACAAGGAACATGTTCATCATACGAAAATTAATGCAGCGGCCATTGCGGATCATCTTTTAGGCAACATGCATACATTACATGTGAAACTGCACCAATATCACTGGTATGTAAAAGGAGCCAATTTCTTTACGTTGCATGAAAAATTTGAAGAGTTGTATAACGAAAATGAAAAATGGTTCGACAAACTTGCGGAGCGTCTAATTACTTCTGGGCATAAACCTGCTTCGACAACGGTTGAATTTGAAAAATATTCGATGCTTTCGGAAGATGCAGTTAATAAATACGCTAAAGCAGAAGACATGGTTGAAAATATTATCGAGGACTTCAGAAGCACTCGTGACCTAACTATTCGCGCGATTCGTTTAGCTCAAGACGAGGGTGACGATGCTTTAGAAGATACATTGATTGCTTTTAAAAATGACTTAGACAAGAACATTTGGATGCTGCAAGCGTTCATTGGTAAAGAAGCATTAGAAGATGATGACGCTCTTGATGAGGATGAAGATTAAGGTAAAAGTAGAAGCTGATTTAGGGATTGGAATTCTTTCCAGTCCTTTTTCTATTTTCTTGATGTGCATCAATTTTTTTGTAGTAAGAGACTTATATAATAAAAGCAGCGAATATAAACAAAATAAATAAAGGGGGAGAATGAATTGACTAAACATACCCATCATGAAATTGGCGACCACGCAGCCTGTATCCGCTTGGTTCCAATATTCAATCACTTAGAGGATAGCGCGATGAATTACATTGCTGAAAAAGCCCACACGAAACAGTATCAAAAAGGAGAGTTTCTGTTTCGTTCACAAGAAAAAGAGGATACTTTATATATTATCAATCGTGGGAAAATCCGTATTTATCGATTGGCAGACTCTGGCAAAGAGCAGCTAGTGCGGATCTTGAACCCTGGTGATTTCACCGGAGAATGGACCTTGTTCAACCCGGATGCAGTACACGAGGAATATGCCGAAGCAACCCGAGATACCGTTGTCTGTATGATTCAGCAAAAAGATGTCCAAGATTTTCTGGAACAATACCCAGCTATTTCTTTAAAACTATTGGCGGAAATGTCTAAACGGTTAGAAAGTTCAGAACGTCAAACGACACAAGTAGCCGTGGAGAGTGTCATTACCCGTTTAGTTTTGTTTTTGGCAGAAAATGTGGAACCTGAAATGGGCAACTCTCCCACCATCACCCTGCCGATGGCAAAAAAGGACATTGCTTCCTATTTAGGAACGACACCTGAGACCATCAGTCGCAAATTTGGAGAATTGGAGGACGAGGGATTGATTCAACAGCTGTCTGGGAAAAGGATCAAGATTCAGGATTTAGATGATTTATTGCTTTACAGCGAATAATCGGACACACTTTTTTCTACACGTTGGTGTTCTGTCGCTCTTTATTAACAACGGGACAGAACTCAGTGCTTTTGCGTCAAGGAGAAGTCGCTTTGAGTTACGTTTTGTGGTACTCAGTGGGTCGGTTCTTCATTGAAGGTATGCGAACGGACAGTTTATGGATTGGCGAGTGGATCCGCGTTTCGCAAGCCTTGTCTCTGGCCCTGTTTATTGGCGCGATTGTAGTATGGTTTATACGCAGACAAGATTATCCACCAATTTCTTATTATTCTGATGGCAATAAGGGGCAGAAAAAGACTATTAAGATGGTGAATTGAGCAAAAAGATAAAAAGAAGTGCAAAACTTGATATGCGTCAATTTTCGTTTGCTAAAAGGGAGCTATACTACAGTTGTAAAGAGGAAAAGGCAGTGTTCATTAATCTGCTGCCGATAAAATAAAAACACATAAAGGAGATAGGAATTATGGAAAAAGCTATATTGCAATTAGAAACGTTGTCTTGTCCAAGTTGTATGCAAAAAATTGAAGGTGCCGTAAAATCAGTTAACGGTGTTGATAAAGACAGCATTAAAGTATTATTCAACTCCAGCAAAGTCAAAGCCAATTTTGATTCAGCTGTCACTTCGATTGAAGAGATTCAAAAAGCTATCGAAAACGTAGGCTATCCGGTCCTTAAAGCAAAAGTCAAGGCCGCTTAACAGATTAAATGAACTAGGCAATTCTGGAAGAAAAGCTATTTTTCCAGGATTGCTTTTTTTGTTGCAATCCGATTCGAGGTGCCTAGAAACGATAAAAGAGAACTTTCTAAACTTGATGTCAGTCAATTAATTACTTAGGCAATTATCTTATACTGTGTTTATCAATAAAAGAGAAATTAAATTTGGAGGGAAAAAGCATGCAACAATATATATTAAGCAAGAAAAATGTTATCACCGTCATCAGTGGATTGTTAATCGTACTCGGTTTCTTCAGTCACTTTGTTTTAGAAAACGTAGGACTTTCAGAGTGGTCTTTGATCATCGCCTCTGTCTTTGGGATTACGCCAATTGCCATTCAAGCGTTTCAAGCAATGAAAGTCAAAGTCATCAGTATTGATGTCTTAGTCAGTATTGCAGCGATTGGTGCGCTTTTTATTCAAAACTATGAAGAATCGGCTATTGTCACGTTCTTATTCTTATTCGGACACTACTTGGAACAACGAACATTGAACCAAACGCGATCTGCTATCAAAGAATTGACTGAAATGGCACCCGAAAGCGCCTTGAAACAAATGGATAATGGCGAATTTGAAGAAGTAGAAGTGGATGATATAGATGAAGGGGATATCTTGCTCGTTAAAACGGGTGCGAAAGTTCCAGTAGATGGCATAGTCCTTACGGGTGAAGGGCATATCAATGAAGCTAGCATTACAGGTGAAGCTGTTCCAGTCAACAAGCTAGCTGATGCAGAAGTTTTTGCAGGAACCATTTTAGAAAACGGAACGATTCAAATCAGAGCTGACCGAGTTGGTGAGGACACCACATTTGGAAAAATTATTGAACTCGTGGAAGAAGCACAAGATTCTAAATCCGAAGCGGAACGGTTCATTGATCGCTTTTCTAAATACTACACACCAGCTGTCTTGGTTCTGGCAATTGTTGTATGGGCGTTCAGTCAAAATATTGAGTTAGCAATCACCATCTTGGTTCTAGGTTGCCCAGGCGCATTAGTTATCGGAGTGCCTGTCTCAAACGTTGCCGGTATTGGGAATGGTGCTCGTAACGGTGTTCTTTTAAAAGGGAGTGAAGTCATTCAAGACTTCAGCAATGTGGATACAATTGTATTTGATAAGACAGGTACTTTAACTGTCGGAAACCCAACCGTTGCAGCGACTGAACTGTATGAAAAAGATCCTGCTGAAACGCTTGGCTATCTGGCCAGTGTGGAACGGGAATCAGATCATCCATTAGCAAAAGCGGTCTTAAATCAAATTGGAGAAACAAACTTTTATCCTGTTGAAGGAACTGAAGTCGTGAAAGGCGGCGGAATCGTTTCAAGTGTAGCTGGACATAGAGTGGCTGTTGGGAATGTGGCCTTGATGGAAAAAGAAAATGTCACTCTCAGCAAAAAGGTGCAAAAAGATATCAAACGGTTTGAACAACATGGGAACTCTCTCGTTTTGACAGCGGTCGACGGTGAATTAAAAGTACTGATGGGCATTCGCGAACAAGTCCGTCCGGGTGTGAAAGCTAATTTGCAGGAATTAAAAGACTTGGGCGTGAAAAATCTAGTCGTTCTTTCAGGAGATAACCAAGGAACCGTTGATGTGGTCGCCGGCGAACTTGGTTTGACCGAAGCTCACGGCCACATGTTGCCGGAAGACAAATCGGCTTATATCGGAAAACTTCAACAACGTGGTCAAATTGTAGCCTTTGTTGGAGATGGCGTTAACGATAGTCCGTCCTTAGCTTTAGCAGACATTGGAATCGCAATGGGAAGCGGAACGGACGTAGCGATTGAAACATCCGATGTCGTTTTAATGAACTCGAACTTCAGCAACTTGCCTCACGCATTAGGATTAGTAAAAGCCACCGCAAATAATATGAAACAAAATATCGTGATTTCAATTGGAGTAGTGTTGGTCTTGTTGACCAGCGTCTTCTTCAGCGAATGGATGAATATGTCTATCGGAATGTTGGTTCATGAAGGTAGTATCTTGGTGGTAATTTTCAATGGCATGAGATTAATGAAGTATAAGTTGAAAGGTCGAAAAGAACAAAAAGAAGTATCAGCACCTGCAGAGAAAGTAAAAATATCTTAAGAATAAATTAGAAGAGGCTGAGACAATAGTCCATCCTTGAAATGACAAAAGCGGAAACTCAGATTTTTAAATCTGGGATTTTCCGCTTTTTTGAGTTCTTGAAAAAAAATAAGAGTATAGAGTATGTTCTTTATAAAATTAATTTTCGTGTAAATGATTAAAAAATTTAATAATAAAATTTAAATTCCTATTAAGTTGTAACACATGAAATTGCTTATAATAGTGTATTGAAATTAAGGTAGATTGACAAACGAGTGATCAAATAGATATACTACCTTCAAACGACCGTTTGAATGTGAGGTGAGATGAATGGAAAAAGTTTGCCAAGTGACTATCGTACATAAAGAAAAAGTAAATGTAATAAAAAAAAAATTGGATCAAAAAGATTTTTCAAACTTACTTGTGTTAGGGAAATGTTTCAGCGATTCTTCTAGAATTAAAATTTTTTATGCTTTAGAAACCTATAAGGAAATGTGTGTCTGTGATTTAGCAGAAATACTTAATGCTAGTGTCGCTACAACGTCACACCATTTACGTTTTTTAAAAAAACATGGAATGGCAAAATCACGTCAAGATGGAAAAGTAGTTTATTACTCTTTAGCGAATGAAGACATCCTTTCCGCTATTCATGTTTTTTTAAAGTTATCAGAAAATCTATCTATGAAATCTTAGTTTGGAGGAAGTTATTTTGTTACAAAGTATTTTTTCAGCTATCGCTGTTTATATTTCTACCAGCATTGATTATTTGTTTATCTTGCTGATTATTTTTTCTCAAAGTCATACAAAAAAAGGGCTCCGTCAGATTTTTTGGGGTCAATATCTAGGAACAGGTATCTTAGTAGCCGTAAGTTTATTTGCAGCATATGTGCTGAATTTCATTCCGCAAGATTGGATCATTGGGCTTCTCGGTCTAATTCCGATTTTCTTAGGAATCAGAGTGGCATTGGTTGGCGAAGAGGAGGAAGAAGAAGAGGAAGTCGTTGAAAAGCTTGAATCAAGAGGAACAAACCGCTTCTTTTGGACCGTTGCCTTAATAACAATTGCTTCTGGTGGCGATAACTTAGGGATTTATATTCCTTACTTTGCCTCGTTATCTTTTTCAGAGATTGTCACCGCTCTAATCGTATTTGCTATTTCTGTTGCGGTTCTTTGCTATATCAGTTACAAATTAGCCAAGATTTCTTTTGTTTCCGAAACCTTAGAAAAATATGAACGAATCCTTGTTCCTATAGTGTTTATTGGCTTAGGAATTTATATTTTGATAGAAAATGGGACGATTCAAACACTATTAAATTTTATATAAACAACTACGATAGTGAAGTTCAAATAAAAAAAGACAGCGAGATTTTAACTCGCTGTCTTTTTTTATTTGAACTAATGAATTGTAAAATCATTTTAACCTTGTAGTTTGTCTTTATTTTTCTTTTTCTTGTTCTTCGATATGAGTTGAAACTTGCTCAAGAATACTAAAAATATGAAGATCGTCAAGGCTATAAATCATATTTTTACCAGCTCTTTTTGATTTTACTAATCTTGAAGTCTTTAAAGTTTTTAACTGGTGAGAAATTGCTGATTGTTCCATACTCAAAGAATGCGCAATAGCTCCAACGCTAAGTTCTTCTTTCTGCAGAAGAAATAAAATTGAAAGTCGGGTAGGGTCACTGATCATTTTAAATATTTTACTTACCTCTTGGATAGATTCATTTTTTAATGGAGAAGTTGATAATGAATTCATAAGAATTTCTCTCCTTCATATGTTTGTTTATTCACATTTAGATTATCATAATATTTTTATAAAGCAAGATTTTTTGTATAAGGGTAGCTATTTTAGAGTCCTATTTTTTTTATCACCTAAATAAGATAACTATTTTTTTGACAAATTAGATAGAGCGATATAAAATGAATGTATAGACATATGAATGTTCGTTCAA
Source organism: Enterococcus sp. HMSC076E04 (assembly GCF_001814285.1). NCBI lineage: Bacteria > Bacillati > Bacillota > Bacilli > Lactobacillales > Enterococcaceae > Enterococcus > Enterococcus sp. HMSC076E04. The sequence goes on from NZ_KV815629.1 coordinate 6,668, forward strand.
ACGTAATTCGTAAGCATTACGATTTCTAAAAAAAAGTTTTATTAAGAAAGGTGATAGAAATGAAAGAGATTCAAGAGCAACACTCACACGAAAATAATAGTCACGATCATGGGAAAATGCCAATTATTTTGTACTTTATTGGTTTAGCATTGTCGCTCATTGCGTTATTTGTAAACGGAGAAAATAATTTAATCCAAAACACTTTGTTTTCAATTGCTTCAATTAGTGCTGGTTATCATGTCATTATTCTTGAAGGAATTGGAGAAACGATTGAAAACTCAAAAAGACAACACAAATTTACCCCTAATTCTCATATTTTAATGGGAATAGCTGCAATAGGTGCTTCTCTGATAGGAAATTTTTGGGAAGGAACGTTATTGGTTCTTATTTTCTCTGGAGCACATTTTCTTGAAGATTATGCTGAAGGAAGAAGTAAAAGAGAAATTACCAAGTTATTAGAAATGAATCCAACAACAGCTAGGCTAATCATGCAAGATGGCAATACAACAATCGTTAATGTTAGTGAGTTGAAAGTAGGAGATCAACTTCAAGTGTTAAACGGTGACCAAGTACCGATTGACGGAGTAATAGTATCAGGCTCTACTTCGATTGACGAATCTTCTATTAATGGTGAGAGTATACCTAAAGAGAAATCAAAGGGAGACGGAGTTTTTGGGAGTACAATTAATGGAACGGGTACCTTTACTATGGAAGTCACAAAAGAAACTAACGATACTGTCTTTTCAAAGATTTTACAACTAGTGAATCAAAATCAAGAGAATCAAACAAAAGCGTCTAGTATTATCCAAAAGTTTGAGCCTAAGTATGTTAAATTTGTTTTAATTGCAATCCCACTCTTCATTTTACTTGCTCCTATGCTGTTTGATTTGACATGGTCACAAAGTATTTATAGAGGATTAGTCCTTTTAGTCGCAGCTTCTCCGTGTGCTTTAGCAGCAGCTACCGTATCCGTAACATTGTCAGCCACTTCTAATCTAGCAAAAAGAGGCGTACTTTCAAAAGGAAGTGCCTATTTGTCCCAATTAGCGGATATTCAAGCCATTGCCTTTGATAAAACAGGAACATTAACTAAAGGGAAACCGGAAGTAACCAATTATTACTTTTCTGATTCTGTGAACGAGGAAAATATGATTGATATCGTAGTGGCTCTTGAAAAAGAATCAAATCACCCGTTAGCAAGTGCTATTTTAGACAAGTTTGAACCAAAAAATAAACTAGCTATTGAAGTGGAAAATCAGATTGGAAAAGGTTTAATAGGCGATTATAACGAAAACACTTATCGTATAGGTAAACCAACTTCTTTTGAGGCTGTATCGGATGACTATACACGTTTGAATAAAGAATGGGCTTCAGAAGGTAATACGGTTGTATATGTATCAGAAAATGAAAAAGTAATCGGCCTGATAGCATTAATGGATATTCCAAGTGAACATGCGAAAGCAACTATAGATTACTTTAAGAAGTGTGGTATCCATACCACTTTAATTACTGGGGATTCTGAAATGACAGGGCAAGCTGTTGGTAAACAATTAGGAGTAGATCAAGTAATTGCAAACGTCATGCCAGAAGATAAATCTAACATTATCAATGAACAAAAAGAAACCTATGGTATAACCGCTATGGTGGGAGATGGTATAAACGACGCACCTGCTCTTGTGAAGGCAGATGTTGGAATTGCTATGGGAGAGGGTACGGATGTTGCAGTAGATGTATCTGATCTAGTATTAATGAAAAATGATTTGTCTAAATTGGTAAAAGCTCATGAAATTTCTTTAAAAATGAATCGAGTTATTTGGCAAAATATTATTTTCTCAATGGTAGTTGTCGCTTTTCTAATTACCGTAAGCTTAGTAGGATTAACGGATATAGCCATTAGTGTGATTGTTCATGAAGGAAGTACCTTAGTCGTGATATTAAATGGTCTTCGATTATTAAAGTCTAAATAAATACATGAAATTGGATAAAATCATGTATCTAAAGTTTGCAGCCTCTCTAATTTTGTATTACAATGTATATACAAAAAGAAGGGGGTGATTCTAATGACTGTCATATCGCTCAGAATTGATACTCAGGAAGATAAATTAATTAAAGAATATGCTAAGGCGAAGAATATTTCGGTTTCGGCTCTGATTAGAAGTTCTGTCTTGGAAAAAATCGAGGATGAAATTGATTTGGGCCTATATAATCAAGCCATGAAGGATCATAAAGAGAATCCGAAAAGTATTTCTTTTGAAGACATGCTAAAGGAGCTATCTGATTAAATGAGCTCAGGTTATCAAGTCGAGTTTGAAAAAGGAGCTCAAAAAGCGTTAAAAAAAATGGACAAATACCAATCCCTTTTAATTATGGGATGGATTCAAAAGAATCTAGTGAATTGTACCGATCCTAGGCAGCATGGAAAAGGATTAACCGTCAATCGATCAGGCGAATGGCGCTATAGAATCGGTGATTATCGCTTAATAGCTGATATCAATGACGAGACCGTAACCATTTTAATGTTAGAGATTGGTCATAGAAAAAATATTTACAAATAAACCATTCAAATTGAGTGCAAGCATGTTTAATAAAAAAGGATTCTACTGCTTTTTAAGCGGTAGAATCCTTTTTTGATACGATTTAATTATCTATATTAAGCACGTAAGGCAACAATCGCATCTTCAATAATATCTTGCTGCGTTGCCTAAATGAGCAATTGCGTTTCTAAATAGTCTTTTATTTCTTCAACCTCCACTAGAATAGAGCTATTAATTGGCACGTAGACGTTTGCTGATGTCATAATCTTCAACTCCTATCGTTATAGATAATAACGAAAGATAAACCAAGGTGTTACCAGCTACTACAAGAAACTAAATAGAAATATTAACCTGCACAACAAGATAATTTCGAAATATCTTTATCAAAGGCTAGAGCTGCTAACTTTAAGCCTTCTGACATTGTTAGATAAGGCGCTAAAGTATCTTTTAAATCAGCTACGGTCAATCCAAATTTAACGGCTAAGGATGCTCCATAAATAACTTCTCCTGCATTTTCAGAAACGATATGAACTCCCAAAATCTTCTGTGTTTTTCTATCAACCACAAGTTTAAACACCCCTGTCGTATTATGATTGACAATCGCTCTAGGAACATTTTCTAATGACAATACCGCTTTTTTTACTTCGTATCCTTTTTCTTTCGCTTGTTGTTGTGTTAACCCAACAGTTGCAAATTGCGGACTGGTAAATGATACTCCAGGAACTACCGATAAATCGATTGCTTTATTTAACCCACCAATTGCATTTCCTGCTGCAATTCCTCCTTCATAGGCTGCTACATAGACAAACTGAGGTCCTAATGTCACGTCTCCTGCTGCATAAATTTTTCTATTACTTGTCTGAGCAAAAGCATTTATCTTGATTTCATTGTTTGGCCCAACTTGAACGCCTGCTGCGCTCAAGTTCAATACTTCTGTATTCGGTTTTCTTCCTGTTCCAACTAGTAGCTCGTCTGACTCAATGACCTTATTTTTGCCGTTTACAATAATATGAACTTTTTTAATATTTCCGTCTTGCTCTACTCGTTCATAAGTTGCTCCGGAAATGAGCTTTATTCCTTGTTCGATTAAAGCTTTCTCCATTGCTTCAGAAATCTCTGGATCATACTCTTTTAAAAGTCGTTTGCTTCTTTGAATAAGGGTAACCTCAGAACCCAGATTGTGGAAGAGCTGTCCCAGTTCTCTTCCAATATAACCCGATCCAATAATTGTTAATCGTTTTGGTACTTTTCTTAGTTCAAGGAGGGTTGTGCTAGTTAAATAATCTACTTCTTTAAGTCCAGTAATACGAGGTAAGAGTGGAGAAGCACCCGTTGCGATTAAAAACCGTTGGGCAGAATATGTTTGCCCACTAACTGTCACAGTGTTTTCGTCAATGAATTTTGCTTCTCCTTTAATTAAATCAAAACCATAGTCGTCAATTAAATTAGTGTATTTTTGTTTGCGTAAATCATCAACTAGTTCATTTTTTTGATCGACTAAGCGGTCTAATTCTACTTCTCCCGTAGAAGTGTGCAATCCTTCAAAAATATTTACATGTGCTGATTGATTGATTTCTCCAGCTCGAAGCAGCGTTTTTGAAGGGATACAACCAATGTTCACACAGGTTCCGCCTACAGTTCCGCGTTCAATCATGCCCACCTTTGATCCATACTCGACTGCTTTTATAGCTGCTGAAAAAGCTGCTCCACCAGAACCGATAATGAGCAAATCATAATCTTCCTTGTTATTAGTCATCACGCGTTTTTGAACAGGTAACTTTTCTACTTCTTCGGGCTGATAATTTATTTTTTTAACTGCTTCTATCGCGTTTTCTATTGCATAGTCGTCTGGTAATTGAAATACCGCTTCGCTTTGACTGAAATCTGCTTTAGCGTTGAGAGCTCCCATGCTCTCAAGCGCTTTTTCTATATGTTTTTCACAGCCAGTACAGGTCATTCCTTGAATGCGCATTCTAAATTGATTCATTTTCCTACCCCCGTTAATTTTCTATTAATACTTCTATGATAGGACACGCGTATAGTTCTTTTTCATCTGGACATCTTGCTCGTAAATCTTTTAGCATATATTCTATTCTATTCAAATTCTCGATTTTTTTTTGAATTTCTCTTTCTTTCTTAGAGACAAATTCAAACATACCTTCACAACGAATGTTGTCTTTATCTACAACACCAAGTAATTTATAAATTTCATTTAAAGAAAAGCCAATTTCTTGTAGGTGTTTAATGAATTTTACTCGTTTTACATCTTCCTCTGAATAAACTCGATAACCGGAATTAGTCCGATCGGGTTCTGGTAGTAAGTTTTTTCGTTCGTAATATCGAATGGATTCCTTATTTACACCACATTTTTCAGAGAAGGAGCTAATAAAATAAGCCATGCTATCACATCCTTTTTTTAATTATAAACCATGTACTTAGGTACATGTCCAACCAAAAATAATACGAAGGGGGGAATATCATTTTCCTTCTTATTTACTTTCAAAAATGAAGTGAAAATTAAATGTGGTACCAATAAATTTTGAGACTTCTTTTATAATAAATAATATCGGACCTAAATACATGAAATTACATAAAATCATGTATCAAGAATCCTATCCTTATAGGGTTCTTTTTTTTTACTCCCCCTAAACACACGATTTCGTGTTGTAATAACTATAATCATGTATTCGAACAGACTAAAAAGGAGGGATTGTCATGGGCTATAATGTTCAGCCACTACGGTCGCAACAGGAGATTAATGATTTTTTATTTTGCCTGCGACGGAATAAAAATGCGGAACGTGACGTTTTCTTGTTTCTAATTGGAATTAACAGCGGTCTGCGCATGTCCGACATCGTTAAACTCAAGAAAAAAGACGTGATTACCTCAAAAAACCCGCGCATCGTGGAGCAAAAGACAGGGAAAACACGCATTTTATACTTAAGCAGCTTACAGGACTTGATTCACGGCTATACCGCACCCTTAGATCCGGAGGCTTACTTGTTTCCCAGTACTAAGGGCGGCCATTTAGAAGTCAATACGGTCTACCAGATGTTTCAAAAGGTCGCGAAGCTGTTAGGAAGGGACGATATCGGCACCCACACCCTACGAAAAACCTTTGGTTACCACTATTACAAGAAAACCAAAGACGTGGCCACCTTAATGGAAATCTTTGGTCACAGCAGCGAGAAGATTACCAAACGCTACATCGGAATTAATGAAGATGAAATCAGTGAAACGTTATTAAATTTTCGGTTAGGTTTTTGATTGTATTATATAATAGATAAGCACAGTAAGACGGTTATAATCACCCACAGTATTGGACAAATCAACCTTTTTTTGGTATATTATATATACAAATGAGAGCAGGCTCATAGTCAACTTGATATAAATCCGGAACATAAGGGTCCGGCGGGTGGCGAGCACCAAAACTAAACTCGATACAAATCCGGAACGTAAGGGTCCGGCGGGTGGCAAGCACCAAAACTAAACCTGTACAAAAGGCTGCTCTTTTGAGCAGCTTTTTTTATTGGGAAAAAGGAGCATTCTTCGCACGCGGCAAAAAAAGAATACAAACGCATGTCTATAAAAGAGACAACCCAAATTACCAGACAGTTAAACGCGATTTATAAGGCTGCTCATCTCTTACAAGAACATTTTGTAGATAAAAAAGTATCCTTTGTCGGAGAAGTCTCAACGGTAGCGATTATTTTTTCGACAACTAATTTTATGCACCTCTGTGGCATTGATTATCGCAGAGGCACACACTTGTTTTTTCAAGATGCCTTAGACAGGAAAATAAATTTACAGGATATTCAAATCAAAACGGATGGGACGACCTTTCAGAAATTACAAGTAATAGGTAGCCTTGATTTATTATTGGGGAAGCATATTTCTATTGTTGGCAGAGGTGTTTACTCTTCTCTTCGCTATGATGCAGCTATTCGAACAAGGAAAAAAATATTGGCTCTGTCTTTGAAACAAAACGGATTAATCTATATCCCTATCTCTTTGTTAAACCTATCATCAAAGGAAATTGGACCTGGACAAAAAGTTACTGGCATTTTTAGCGAGGATTTAACATCCGGGGAACTTAAAATGATTATGGAAGTCATCGATTAATCATTAATAGTGATATGCGACGTCATTTTGAAGTAATTATTCTATTTTGGGTTATAAAATAAAGCATTTTAAGACGATTTCAAATCATTCATGTGGGTTATTTATCACGGATGAGCTTGAAATCGTCTTTTATACGTATCAAATTGAAATGTTCGGCATACAATCTATCGTTGTTACTACATTACTAATTGTCACTTGTTAAGGAACTTGGATCCTTTCTAAACATTCCCTAGAGATAAATTTTACTTTATCCCTCCGTTAATATCCAATTTAAGCACCTTTCCGATTCAGGGTTAATTTGCATATCAAGTGCAGCTTGTGTTCTAGTAAGATTAGCCCTTTTAGTCCGGCTGAGTTGACTTATGGATATAAGATATGGTCATAGCAAATAGATACTACGTATAGTCTGTTAATTTAGTGTCATTAATCTTAAGTTGGATAGGCTACAATTAACTAGACAGAAAAAT
>NZ_KV815630.1:0-253 GCF_001814285.1 Enterococcus sp. HMSC076E04
GTCTCAGGACAAAAAACATGGGAAGACAATGAGAATCAAGACGGCAAACGACCGACAACAATCACAGTGAATCTATTAGCCGACGGTCAACCGATCCAACACAAAGAAGTCAGTGAAAAAGATGATTGGCGCTATCGTTTCACAAATCTGCCAAAATACAAAGACGGGCAAGAAATCATTTATACAGTAACGGAAGACAACGTGCCAGAATACAGTACGACGATTGAAGGGTATAACATCAAAAACAGTTATA
>NZ_KV815631.1:0-261 GCF_001814285.1 Enterococcus sp. HMSC076E04
TATCCGTATAGTTGATTTTTTCTTCTCTGAATTCATAAAATTTTTGTGCGTATGTTTTTTTAGAAACCATCGTTCCTTTTTCAATAGAATCACCGATTCGCCATAACCAGCAAGCTTGTAGTCTACTTGAGCAATTAAGAAATTCTAAAACTGCCTCCTGATGACTATTTAGCCCGTCATATTCTTCTTCCTTGAAAAAAGCATAAGTGAATGGGATTCGATTACGTTCCAAATAAAAATCAATACTTTCTTTTTCTAATA
>NZ_KV815631.1:361-922 GCF_001814285.1 Enterococcus sp. HMSC076E04
AATCAATACTTTCTTTTTCTAATAGTTCCATCTTCTCTCTCCTTTTTCCAGTTCATCACTATATGCAAAAAATCAAATCATCACTAACCTAGCATCGAAAACAGTAAACCGCTTTCTCTTTTCGTCATACACTGACCACACATAAGCGCCATCCCAATAACGACCTTCATTATAATAATTCGTAAATTCATTGTTCCAAAGGTAAATATGCAGATGATCTTTATCTGGGAAAAGACGATCATTCAACTGGTTAAATTCTTCCTCCGTTCCCTCTGCTCCTTGAGTTGCTTCAAGAAAAGAAGTCCGATAGATACCATCGTCCGCCCAGAATGATTCAGGCGTGATTCTTTTCGCCTTCATCATTTCTTTATTCACATAAATAGGATAATCTTTCATCTTGTCAAAAAATCGGATATCCGTATAGTTGATTTTTTCTTCTCTGAATTCGTAAAGTTTTTGTGCATATATTTTTTTAGAAACTATAAGCCCTTCTTTGATTCCCCATGACCACCCAGCACACAATCTGCTTGAGTAATTGAGAAATTCTAAAACTGCCTCCTG
>NZ_KV815631.1:1022-54628 GCF_001814285.1 Enterococcus sp. HMSC076E04
TCCAAATAAAAATCAATACTTTCTTTTTCTAATAATTCCATCTTTTCTCTCCTTTTGTTCTTCTAACGGCACTCCTGATACACTAACAAATCTACCCCTTTCATCTGCCACGTCAATACATGTTTCTCTCGAATTTTATCTATCCATTTTTATTTTATCGCAACTATCAAAGCTTCTATTCCTATTATTTCTTTTTAAAGAAAAGATAGTTTTTCAATCGTATAAATCGCTAGTTTCGCAAAAAAGGCTGTGACAAAAATAGTCACAACCTTTTGATCTTTTCTTCAATTTTTCACATGTCGGCGATTCAATAAAAAACCGCCTATTATTGTAAAGACAGGAGCAAGGATCGAGAAAAAAGCGAATGGCAAGTAATGCAACGCGCTAACTTTCATCGTCCCCATAATGAATGTGCCGCTAACTCCCCACGGTACAAGAGAATTGACGGTTGCTCCTGAATCTGCTAGCGTCCGTGTCAAATAGTTTTTTGATAAGCCAACCTCATCAAAGGAGCGTTTGAATGTTTCTCCCGGAAGAATGATGGACAAGTACTGCTCTCCAACGATCAGATTGACTCCGATACAACTCAAGGCAGTAAACCCGACTAAACGAGAAGGTCGGTCCATCTTTTCTTTTAATTCTTGCACGATGGTCTCAACAATCAAATATTTGATCAATAAACCACCTAATGCCAATGCCAGTAAAATCAAACTGGCTGAGCCCAACATACTCATGATCCCGCCTCGAGAAAGCAGTTCATCTAGCTTGGGATCAGGTGTATGCGCGACATAACCATTCATCAAGATGTCTGCTGCTTTTCCAATCGTCAAACTTTTCTCATGGATAAAGGAAAGAACGAGGGCGGCTGTCGATCCTGCTAATAATGTAGGGATAGCTGGGATTTTTTTGATTGCCCCGCCAAATAAAATAACTAACGGAATCAATGTCCAAGGAGAGATCCAAAAGCTTGCTTTCATATTTTGGATCATTTCATTGATACTGGCTAGGTCGGCTGAATGACTGTTATGTCCTAATATCGTATAAAAAAGCAACGAAAGGACGAATGCCGGAAAATCCGTATAACGCATGCCAGCGATATGTTCGAATAGATTGACTCCGCCGATACCAGCCGCCAAGTTCGTCGTATCCGATAGAGGCGAGCAGTTATTCCCTAAAAATGCACCAGAAACGACCGCACCTGTAGTCATTGCATCGTTGAATCCAAGCAAATGACCGATTCCCAAAAAAGCAATCCCAATCGTCGAAATCGTCGTAAATGAACTGCCGACTGTCACTCCGACAATTGCACAAACAAGAAATGCTGTCGGTAAAAAGAAACGTACAGAGACAAGCTTAAATCCATAAACCATGATCGTAGGGATGGTTCCAGATAGAATCCAAGAGGCAACCAAGACGCCAATCAAAAGAAAAATCAGGATCGGAATGATCCCCGGGGTGATTCCTTTGATGATTCCGTCATGGATCTCATCCCATGAAAACTTTTTAAATCTGCCATAAAACAACAAACACATGAAAGCTGCAAGGATCGGGATATGTGGCGAGAGTTGGAATCCGATGATCAGTACTCCTAGGAGTGCCAACAACACGATCAATACAGCGATACTTTCTTTTAAAGAAATATTTTTATTCATCGTCGATCTCCTATTTCAAATGAAAAGGCCCTGCCATGAAAAAACTATTCACTTGGCAGGACCTCCTACTAAATCAGCGACAGATCGTCGGCTGAAAGACTTATTTTTTTATTTTTCTTCTAAACTTTTTTCTACCTCAATCCCCCAAGAATCTTTCTTGAAGTGATTGATAATCAATGGAATAACGAACATGACCACTGTGATAGCTGCTACTAATAATGCATCACTCAATGTCGCTGTACCTAATGTAGCAAATACGACAACGATGATAGAGAAGATCAGCATGCAGCTGACTACCCAAGCTAAGCCGTTTCCGTTTTTACCAATTCGGTAAGGACGTTCGAATTCTGGATGTTTCTTACGCATTTTAAGCAATGAAACAGCAATCAAAATGTACACGATACAATAAATAACAGTTGTAGCATTTGTAAGTGTCAAGAATACAGCACTTACGTCATCCATTACACCATAAAGTAAAGCAAATAATGAAATAACGATTGATTGTGTTAGAACGACATTTCTAGATACGCCGTATTTGTTTTCTTTATGGAATCCGAATTTTGGTGGTAGGAATCCTTCACGAGCTACTTGGATGATTGTTTTTGATGGTCCAGTAACCCAAGCTGATAATTGTAAAAGCACACCAATAAATACCATGAAGCTGAAGATATTTCCGATCACTTCTGGTAAGCCTAGGATTTGGCAATCAATCAAGATTGGCTGCGTGATATTTGCTAATTCCATTTTTCCATCTGGTACGACATTGGCAACAAGCATCGCATTGATGACATTCAATAAAACTAATCCGATCAAAGCGATAAATACGCCTTTTGTATAATTTTTTGTTGCGTCTTTCAAACGAGGCATGTAAACAGAACTCATTTCGATCCCAACAAAAATAAATGTGATACCAGCTAAGTATTTCAATGAATCAATATGTTCCAAGTCAGGGAAAGCTTTTGACCATGAAAAGTCACCTAGATAGCCGTTTGAGACTAGTCCGACTTTGAAGGCTGCCAAAACACCTAAAACGAACATGATGACTACTGGGATATATACCCCTAGCCATACACCGATGTTCCCGCCGACTTTTGCCATATCGAATTTCAAGTTCAAGATCGTGATGATCCAGTAGATAACTAAAATACAACCTAAAACGAACCAATGATTATTGCCAAGTTCTACATTACCAAATGTGTTTCCTAACAATGGTCCTAAAGTAGAAGCGACCATTACCATACCTGGGAACATTTGCACCCATAATAGCCATGCAACGACAAATCCCCATTTGCTGCCCAGTGCTGTTTTTACCCATAACTGAGGACCGCCTTCTTGAGGAAGCATCGTTGAAAGCTCACCGGAAACCATTGATATCGGACCGGCAAAAAACAAAACTGCAAAAATTGAATAAAAAATCAATGTCCAACCGACTGCGGCTAACGTAGGAATACTCCGAACCGTTGCACACAGTGCCATTGTCAGACCGATAAAGGTCCCAAGACCCATTTTACTTACTTCAGATTTACTCACCGTTGACACTCTCCTTGATTTTTTGGATAAAATAACGGTGTCTTTGAAGTAGTTTCAGCAATAAACGAAACAATTCAGCGAATATTTGAGGGGATTCTTTGAGTCTATTGCTTGAAGGAGTTCTTCAAAGACAACCTCAAAACAAAGGGATCGAAGAGCTTAGGTCACCCCTTGCTCTTCAGATCCAAACATGCGTCAGAAACAGTTAGCATTCAAGCTGTTTTCTAACATGATTACTTTGCTTATTTTGCTTCGCTTGCCAATAATTGGTCTGCGTAGATTTTTTCCAATTTTTCTTGAAGAGCTGCTTTGATTTTTTCAGCATATTCTTCAAAGTGTTCTTCTTTGTTCATGTATGGTGTCATTACGCTGGCACGCAATACAGTTACTTTTCCGGCACGGTTCCATTCTTCATCTGAGAATCCTAGTTGGTTCACGAATTGCAATGGGCTGTTGCCATAGTCTGGGATAGCAAAGTCAGTATGTGAAGTTAAGAATTCATTACCGTAAATGCTTCCTTTCACGTATGAAGAATAATCGTATACGTCATGGTTCAATTTATTCATCGCAACTAAATCGTCGTTGCCTTTTTCTTTGAATACGTAGTCTACCATGTTGAAATCTGGATAAGTTAATGGATGAACTTCGATTTCTTTGTCACCTACTTTGAATGACAAGTCATTCAAGAAGTTGTAGAAACGATGTGCCCCTTCGATTGATGCACCCATCAATTTACCGTATCCTGTGACATTCAAAGGTAAGACATGATGTGCTGCCCAAACGCTGGCTGCTGTTGCCCCTGCTTTTGAACCTTCCAAGATATACGCTCCAAGTAATGCTGGGATATCTGCACCTTTTTCAAATACATATGTTGCGAAGTAAGAGATAACGTCTCTCATGCGGATATCTTTGATGACGATACCACCGGCAGAATATGGAACATAGCCCATTTTATGCGGGTCGATCGTTACAGATTCTGCTTCTTCGATTGCTTTATATGCACTGTGTACTTCTTCTAAGATATAATCTTTGTTTTCTGTAAAGACATTGTATTTGTAATGAACGTCTTTTAAATCTTCGAATGGAATGAAGTTGTTGTCTTCGTCTAAGAAAATCGCACGGCCATATCCGCCATAAGCAGCATCTACATGCAAGTAGAAGTAAATACCGTCTTTTTCTAATACGCGACGCAATGCAACGATTTTATCGATACCGTCGATTGCTCCTTCTTCTGTTGATCCTACAACACCGACTACACCTAAGATTGGTGTTTTTTCAGCTGCTAGACCACGAACGATTTTTTCAAGTTCGTTGATGTCCATGCGGTAGTTATGGTCAACTGGCACTGGAATTACTTGGTCTAAACCAATACCGATGATGTCGGCAGCTTTTAGCCATGAATAGTGTTTTGTTTGTGGAACCAACCATTTCCCTAATTTTTCTAAATGTTTTCCGCTACGTGCTGAGTGAGCTTTGATTTCGTCGATTTTTTCTGGAACACTGTCTAACAAGTTCATGATTTCTTCTGTTGACAAGTTCATCAATTCCCAATCGCTTTTTCCAGCAACTAGTTCAGGTGTCACTTCTTTCATAGCAAGTGGCAATGATTTGATGTTGCGGGCATACCAAAGTCCTTCTAAGTTTGCTAAAGAACCATCAGCAACGATGTGTCCCCAGCCATCTTTATAGCTCATTAATTTTGCAAATTCCATGCCTACTTCTTCTTCCATTTGGCTTGTTGCAGGAGAAGATTCGTAAGCAACGTTATTACCATTCCATAGCATAGCAAAATTATACGCTAGTAAAGATGGCATCAATGTTTCAGAGTTCATATGACCCCAGTAGCGTCCGGCATTATGCCAAGGAACGGAATGGGTACGCATCCGCGCTGAAATTTCTGATAGAACATCTTTTGTTTTATTCACAGTGTGTTCAAAACTAGCACTGCTTTTTTCTTCTGGCGTAATGATAGGCATGTCTTGAGGCATGTAGTTTTGACGCCAGCCTAAATGTTCGTCCACCAATTCATTCAACAAAGCTTTATAGATTTGGCCGTTCTCAGCTTTGTCCCCAATGAATAGGGCATTTAGGTTTAGATCTTTCGACAATGATTCACTCATAGTGAAACCCTCCTAAAAAAATATTTAAATTTTGTCGAGCCCTACATTACACCTGTTCTCCTATTCTGTAAACTAAGCTTTCGACCGTTTTTTAATCGTATTTTAATATGTATCAATTATTCGAATTGTTCATACTTTTGAAATAATTAAAAAAAACGAGGGAATTTACAAAAGTAAACTCCCTCGCAAAGATTGTATTAACGACAACCAGCGTTCTATTTTAGGATGGGTTTCAAAATTGGAATGTTGTAATAGTATTCCCCTTTTTCAAGGCAAAAACTTACTAAATTCTAATCAATTACTTTGGCCAAAAAGTAATTTTTCTTACCTTTTCGAATAACCACAAACTTACCATCGAATTCATCGGATGGATTTATGACAAAATTTAAATCGGTAACGCGGTCACCGTTAATACTTATAGCTCCGTTTGAAACATCTTCCCGTGCCTGACGTTTAGATGGTTCAATTTTTGTGGAAACAAGTAGCTCCACGATATTTTCAGGTGTGCTTGAAATTTCAACGTTCGGCATTTTACCGAATCCTTGCGCGATTTCTTCCGCATTTAGTTCTTTAATATTTCCAGAGAACAATGCTTGTGTTATTTTTTGCGCTTCTTTCAAGTCTTCTTCACTATGCACAAATCTTGTAACTTCTTCTGCCAAACGGCGTTGTGCTTCACGTTTCTCAGGTTCTGTCTCTACTTTTTTCGCTAATTCTTCAATTTCTTCTTGAGATAAGAACGTAAAGAATTTCAAGTATTTCACTACATCACGATCATCTTGATTCAACCAGAATTGGTAGAATTCAAATGGTGAAGTTTTCTTAGGATCAAGCCAAACGGCACCGCCTGCGGTTTTTCCGAATTTCGTTCCGTCCGCTTTCAACATCAATGGAATCGTTAAACCGAACGCTTCTGCTTCTGGTCCTTCTAATTTTCGGATCAGGTCTAAACCAGCAGTGATATTTCCCCATTGGTCTGCTCCACCGATTTGTAGTTGTACATCGTATGTTTTATGCAGATGTAAAAAGTCGATGGATTGCAGGATTTGGTAAGTGAATTCTGTGAATGAGATCCCTACTTCCAAACGGCTGGCAACGATATCTTTTGCTAACATCGTGTTGATGTTGAAGTTTTTACCGTAGTCTCTCAAAAATTCAAGTAAAGAGATTTTTGACAACCAGTCGTAGTTGTTCACAAATGTGATATTTGCGTCTTTACCAAACAATTTTCTCATTTGATTGGAAAGTGCATCCACGTTATGTTGCACTTGTTCCATCGTTTGCAACACACGTTCTGTTTTACGGCCGCTTGGGTCGCCGATCGTTCCTGTTCCGCCGCCAATCAGAATATATGGATGATGGCCTGCCAATTGGAATCTTTTCATCATCATAAATGGGATCAAATGTCCGATATGCATCGAATCACCAGTTGGATCAACGCCGCAATAAAGTGAAATGCTCTTTTCTTCAACGAGCTCGCGAAGTCTTTCTTCGTTTGTTTGCTGATTAATGGCGTCGCGCCAAGTTAATTCATCAATAATATTCATTTTACTGACCTCCGTGTAGTTTTTTATGAAAGCAGGAACCTGCTAGCATGCGTCATTAAGTATTTCTTCGGGATGGAAAATAAAAAAAGTCCCTTGGCATATAGCCAAGGGACGAAATCTCGCGGTACCACCCAATTTGTATGTCTAGATATCCAACATACCTCTCGAACATTTAACGCTGTCGCGTGGCAATCACTGCCAGAGACTCCTGAAATGTAATTCGCTTTAAAGCATGTACTGGTTTGCAGCAACCACCAGCTTTCTGAAACATTGGCTTTAACAACTACTTCGTTTCGATCTTCGTCTTGTTATTATTAATATGTGTCTATCATAGAGCGCAACTTTTTCTTTGTCAACAGAAAAAGGATATTTTTTTTAAATTCCTCATTTTTTCTTTTTTGAATCCGCTCTAATCCCGAACATTTTATTTTTAATATTGTTAAAAGAAACTATTTTTTCTGTATTTTTTCTGCAATTTATCGAGAAGTCACTTTACTTTTCCTCTTATTCTTTCTTCGTTACAATGAGCAATGGGACGAGTAAAAAAATGAAAAAGCAAGGGACGAGGTATATGGAAAAAAAGCAAAAAATTATTTTAGGAGCTACTTCTGCTTTAACTGTCGTTATTTTAATTTTAAGTCTGTTTTTTGTCATCCGAGCATACACAAAAAAAGAACCGATCATTCCTGAAAAAAAAATAACAGAAAAGACAAAAGAGCCAATGGATGATAAGCAACAGCTAGTTACTCAAGCAAAAAATCTGGCACAAAGCTATGATTATGACCAAGCGATTGCTTTATTGGAGAAAAACAGTAAAAACGGATCTGCGGAAACACAGCAGCTTCTTCAAACACTGAAAAAGGAGAAAGAACAACTGATTGACTGGTCTGATCCTACTCAGATCTCTCACGTCTTTTTTCACAGCTTGATCGTGGACCCGCAAAAAGCCTTCCACTCTCAACAGTCGCAAGGATATAAAGACTATATGGTAACTGTTGAAGAGTTCAACCGTTCGATCGAACAACTCTATCAAAATGATTTTGTTTTAGTCAATTTGAATGATTTGATCCAAAAAGACGAACAAGGAAACCTTTCCTTTAACGGGCTTGCGCTACCTGAAGGAAAAAAACCATTAGTTCTTTCGCAAGATGATGTCAGCTATTATGAATATATGGATAATTCCGGTTTTCCTAGCCGATTAGTCGTATCAAATAACAATGAAATCAAAAATGTTTATAAAGAGAATGATAAGGAAGAAATTGGGGACTTTGACATGGTTCCTCTGATCGATGCTTTTGTCAAGAAACATCCTGATTTTTCTTATCGAGGCGCAAAAGGCACCTTGGCCCTGACAGGTTACAACGGTGTTTTAGGTTATCGAACATCCAAGTCTCAATACGGAGATAACGAGAAAACAAAAAAAGAGATCGAAGAAGCTAAAAAAGTAGCTGATCAGTTGAAGAAAGATGGCTGGAGCTTTGCTTCCCATACCTGGGGACACTTGAATATGACTCAAGCTTCATTAGAGGATGTCAAAAAAGACAATGAATTATGGCAGCAAGAAGTTGCACCTATCCTAGGAAAAACAAATATCCTGATTTATCCATTTGGTGCAGATATTAGCGACTGGCAGCCTTATTCAGCAGAAAATCAAAAATTTGCTTACTTAAAGAGTCAAGGTTTCGATATTTTCTGCAATGTAGATGCTTCTACTCCCGCTTGGGGACAATTAGGTGCGGATTTCTATCGAAATGCTCGAATCAATATCGATGGCATTCGGTTCCAATCAGATTTAGACGGACAAAACCCTATTCTTGATCCATTCATCAACGTTCATGATGTCTATGACAAAGAAGCACGAGAATCCGCTTGATTTTACGTCATTTATAAACCAAAAAAGCCGAACTGACATTTTATCGTCAGTTTCGGCTTTTTTTATGCTTTATTTCTTCTTCGGCGCGATTCCCTTGATCAGGACTTCTGTCCATTCTGCTGTATATGGAAGCAGTTTTGCGTATATCTCTGGCTTAGAAATTCCTTCTACCATTGCTTGAAAATAGAGGATCAAGAACTCATCAGAATATTTCAAATCCACTTTTCCCTCTTTACGCCCTCGATGGAAAAGATCAAGCATGATACTGAAACTTTCTTGCGTATACGCATCCATCGCGTCAGAAAATTCTTTTTTTTCTTTTTTTGTATAGCATGTCATTAAATCGATATAAAATTGTTTGTTCACTCGATTGAGATAGCGGATTTTATTTTCACTCATGGCAATCAACGTTTCTTCAAATGGAAGATTTTCCGCAATCAACGCTTTCGCTTCTTGCCCTAAATCATTCATAAATGTGAAAAATACTTCATAAATCAGCCCTTCCTTGCTGCCAAAATATTTAAAAATCGTCGCTTTACTTACCTGAGCGCTCTCAGCTACCTTATCCATCGTCACTCCAGCGGTTCCTATGTCTGTGTTCATCAAGTCAAAAGCTGCTTGTAAAATCTCTTTCTTTTTCTCTTGTGCTCTCTTTTCAAAACCGTTCATTGGTAGAGCCTCCCGTAATTTTAAACTTTTATAATATATATAGTTCAAATTTATTCTGAGGTTTATTATAACTATCTATTGAGAAAGTATCAAGCCAGCAATTCCTTGTTTATGAATTCATTGACAGAAATTTATAAAAAGAATATTATGTACTAAAATAATAAAAAAAGTTTTATAAAAAGGTATAAAACCATTTTATTAAACCATTTAATCTTATTTAGTATATATTTTCAAAAAAGGAGTGGGGTTTTTATGGCAGAAATCGTCAAAGTCACACATTTGAAAAAGAACTTTGGTCGTTTCGAAGCTTTAAAAGACGTCTCTTTCACCGTACATTCAGGTGAAGTCGTTGGATTTATCGGACCAAATGGTTCTGGAAAATCCACGACGATTCGGACACTTTTAGGGATTATAAAAAAAGACGGCGGGACGGCAACGATTTTTGGTCAAGATGTATGGGAAGATAGTTTATCTATCCATGAACGTCTTTCTTATGTTCCAGGTGACATCTCTTTATGGGGAAATTTGACTGGAGGAGCGATCATCGATCTCTTCATGAAGCTTCATGGAAAAGGGAACGCTCAAAAAAAGGACGAACTGATTCAACGTTTCTCTCTTGATCCTAAGAAAAAAGCAAAAAACTATTCAAAAGGAAATCGTCAAAAAGTGGGCTTGATTGCTGCTTTATCTGTTGATTCGGATCTCTATTTATTTGATGAGCCTACATCTGGTTTAGATCCCTTGATGGAAACCATTTTTCAAGAAGAAGTTGAAAAACTGAAAGAACAGGGTAAATCCATCCTGCTTTCTTCTCATATTCTCAGTGAAGTCGAACGGTTGGCAGATAAAGTCGTGATCATCCGCGAGGGAACAGTCGTAGAAGAAGGAACACTCGATGAATTGCGTCATTTGACCCGCTCGACCATTACTATAGAAACAGAAGCAGATAACAGCCACTTAGCACAATTGAACGGTGTCCATGATTTTGTGCAAAAAGGCCACCTTGCTCAATTTGCTGCTGACAACGAAGCTTTCGATGTGATTTTAGCTGAAGCTTCCAAATTAGGTGTGAAAAAATTTGAATCTATTCCACCGACTCTTGAAGATTTATTCATGAGGCACTATGAAGGATGAGGAGGAATCGAAATGACTGATAAATTTTCACGCTGGTCCACCCTTTTTTCTCAAAACCTTAGCCGTGACTGGAAAAAGATCTTGATATGGCTAGTCGGTGTCACTGCTTTTTCTGGTGGTTTTGTCCCTGCATTTGAAGAATTGACTTCAGGACAAGGGTTAGCTGGATTATACGAAACAATGCAAAATCCGGCAATGATAGCAATGGTCGGACCAACTCCCGCTTCGAATGCTGCTGAGTATACTTTAGGAGCGATGTATGCAAATGAAATGTTGCTTTTTTGCAGTTTGTTTGCTGCTGTGATCTCGGTTTTGCATGTAGTGAGCCAAACGAGAAAAAAAGAAGAGCTTGGTCTGATTGAACTTATTCGTTCCTTTCGAGTCGGACGTCAAGCAAACTCTTTAGCTGTCATCGCTGAAACTATTCTGATCAATTTGCTTTTAGCAATATCGATCAGCTGTACGATGATTTTTTTTCAAGCAGATTCGATCACTGCAGAAGGTGCTTGGCTTTTTGGGCTATCTGTAGGTAGTACGGGGATTTTGGGGAGTGCCGTTGCACTGTTTGCTGCACAACTGATGCCAAGTTCAGCCAGTTCGAATGGTCTGTCTCTAGCGTTTTTAGGTGGACTCTATCTTCTAAGAGCAATAACAGATGTAGCTGTTTCCTCCCTTTCGATGTGGAATCCTTTAGGCTGGTCTTATTTGACCTATCCATTTACAACTAATAACTGGATTCCTTTGCTTTATTTGTTTTTGTTCAGTCTCATCTTGATAATCAGTTCATTTGTTTTAGAGGAACATCGAGACTTGAACACCGGCTATATCCCCGAACGTGAAGGAAAACCGTATGCTAAACGTTCTCTTCTATCCTTGCGTGGTTTATTATTCTATCTAAATAAAGGAATGACAATCAGTTGGCTCATCACTTTTGGTTTGATGGGGGCGGCATACGGCTCTATCTACGGGAATATGCAACAGTTTTTAGAAAGTAACGACTTAATGAAACAGATGTTTATCCAATCTGGCGTCTCAATTGAAAAAAACTTTACAAGCACGATCATGGTCGTCTTGATTTGTCTAGCTGCTATTTTACCAATTGCTAGCATCAATCGTTTATTTACAGAAGAAACCCACGGACGTATGAATCAGCTGTTCGCAACAAAAATTTCTAGGAACCAACTTTATTGGACAAATCTGTTACTAGCGATCCTGTTTTCTATATTGTCGATTCTGATTAGTTCTGGTGCGCTAGGACTTTCTGCTTTGGCATCGATGAAGGATGCGAAAGATATGGATCTATTGCTGTTTCTTAAAGCCGGATTCAACTTTCTGCCTGCTGTTTTAGTGTTTATCGGGATGAGTGGCTTTCTATTCGGATGGCTTCCTCGAATGGGTAAATTTGCTTATATCTACTTAGCTTACTCCTTTGCGCTCAATTACTTTGGCGGGATTTTGGATTTGCCAGAATGGTTCTCCAAAACAGCGATCCCTAGCTGGGTACCACGGATGCCAAACGATTCTTTCGATCTTTCCGTATTCCTTACGTTATCCTGTATCAGCCTTGCACTGATCGTCCTTGGTGCTATCGGTTATAGGAGAAGAGATTTAGTGGAAGGATAACAAAAAAGAGCATGTTCAATTTCATACTAGCCTCCAAATTGGGATCAAAAATCCAACATTTGGAGGTCATTTTTGTATTTACAAGTCTTCTAACTGCTCTTTATCAATGATCCAGACTTCCCGATTCTCTCTTTTTACATAACCATTCTCCTCTAATAATTTAAATTTTCTAGATAAAGTTTCGGGGGTCGTACCGATAAATGCAGCAAGTTCTTTCATTTTCATTGGCAGGAAAAAGTGATTCTTCCCTGTCGCTTTAGCTAAATCAAGCAGATAGACAGCGACTCGTTCTTCTACTTTTTCCATCATCAAAAAAGTTGTCTGCTGCTGTACTTTTGTTAATTTCTCAGCGTTGATTGCTAAAAGTTTCAGACTAAGGGCGGGATAATGCAGTAAAAGTTCCGAGAAATCTTTTTGTCTCAATACACAAATTTCCGTTTTTTCTAGTGCTTCGCCAAATAAAGACTCATTTGGAACGCCTAGCAACTGGCTCTCTCCCTCATATCCGCCCGGCTCTACTACTCGTAAAAGCTGTTCCTTTCCGCTAGCAGATAATTGATACACTTTCATACTGCCGGAAGCCACGATCACTAATTGAGACTCTCCATTCGGCGCAAGAATCTGTTCTCCTTTTTCCACTTTTCTGTGTGTCACTAGCGAGTGGATTTTTTGCTGATCTTCTATCTCGAGATGATTGAATAATGGAACGAGTGAAACACACAATCCTTCATGTCTCATAGCAGATTCCTCCTTTGGATTTCTTCCTTGTTTGTTATTCTACTTGTTCTTTTAACTTGGTTAATTGATTTGTATCAAGATTTTTCTTTTTGTGCGATAAGTAAGCAGACACATGCCGTTTATGACCACGATCAGAATACTCATTTCATGGAAAAGCATACCGCTTGCCACCTCGGCCACCAGGATCAGACTCTCGGTAATAATGGTGATGAGTGTTTTATGTCCTAAAATCATTTTTTGATACTATCTATAAGTAAAATTGAAAATTGCCGCTTATGTCAAATAGGAGCTGTGACAAACGCCTTGTCACAACTCCTATTTTTTGAATAAACGGTGTTCAATCAGCTGACCCTCGGCATTAGCTCAACAAACGGCAAAATATGAGGAGCTATTTTTCCGTTTTTTTCTCTAATACTCAGGTCAAAACACTGATTTCACAACCTCTTCCTTAAACGGTGTTCAAAAGCTTGCATCTACGACACTAAGCCCAATCAGATGAAAAATATGAAAAGCTATTTTTCTCTGCTTGTTCTTACTGCTTGATGCAGAATAGCTTTTTCACAACCTCTTTATTACTGTAGCTGATTTTCTAAAAACTTACTAACATTCGGCTTTTTTTACTAAATGCCGCTGTTACTTTTTTGCCGAAACGACCCTTTACTGCTTTTTCCAATCCAGTCGTTGCAGAGGATACCGCTTTTTTTGCCGTGCTTGCTTCCACCTCTGCGGCTTGTTTCGCCTTTTTGCATTTCGTGACTTTGTCTTGAGTCATCGCAATCCCTAAAGCTCTTGCTGAGATTTTTTGTATCTCTTTCTGGTAGTCTTCCCAAATTTTTTCCTCTAGAACGATCACTTATTATCTCCTTTCCTGTTACTTTTTGTTTAATCGTTGCAGATCAGCACGATAACGGCGTTCGACTTCATCTTGCTGATCATAGATTTTTTTTCGTTTCTGCATCAATTCATGAGAGAACCTCTCTTCTAAACGTCTGAGTTCTTTTTGTGCAAAATACAAAGAATCCTTCGGGCATTCAAAGGAACGCACCGAAAAACGTATATTGGAATAAGTCGTTTCTGCCAGCTGCTGCATGTTCTTTTGCATCTGTCTGAGCTGATCTTCCTGATCTTCTAGCTGCAGTCGTTCTTTTCGGTATGTTTCATGAATCTGGTTTTCTTTTTCCATCTCACTACTCCTTGTTTTAAAATAATTGTCGTGCCAAGTCCCGATCACGTTGGACCAGCTCATTGATTTTCGCTTCGATCTCTTTTGCCAAGGTAGAGAATTCTGCTGAAAGCTGCTTGATTTTGAAGATTTTTTCCCGGAATTCCTGCGTAGGTTCATCAACGATCGTCTGCTTTGTACAACCGACTTCTCGCAGAGCATCGAGCATTTCGTTCTGAGACAAAAGCGGTGTCTGTCTGCGGACCATCGCAAGACCATCTGCCCACAGCTGTTCCAAATCACGAATTCCACGCTGGTAAATGACTAGCACTTGTTCCATCGCTTGATTGAAGACGGAAGCCGCATGTTTCACGATCATCAGCGCCTGCTGGTCGTCTAAATAGATCTGTTCATTGGTCGACAGACCGCCGCTGCTCGCTGTGAATCTTTTCCGCCAAGTCACTAGCTTGGAGAAAGCACTGATTTGTAGCTGGAGCCACTTGTTTTCTTCTTTCAGTTGACTAATCCGATCTTTCTCCCATTGATTTTTTTCGCCATATGTCTCCATTTGACGGATCATAGCTTTGTTTTTGATGATTTGCTGGGCGAGTAAGGTCTGTTCGAGGGCGACCCCTCCATGTTGGTCGGAATAGATGACGATATCGCCATATTTATCGATGTAATTCCCGTTTTTGTCGAGATTGAACTGATTTAGATCGTGTCCATAGTTTTTCCAGCCGGCGTTGTCGATTCCGAAACTGTGAAATGGCAGTTGGCCTTTCCCGCCAGTCAGCCAGCCACTAGTCACGATGTCTGAAGTGTCATACAGATTGATGATCTGCCCTTCATAATTCATGAGCTGCTTCTCACTCAAGCCTGGGCCTGCCGCTGCATATGTAAATCCGTGATAACCTTTTAAAACAGCGACATAGATTGCCTGCGCTCCACCTAAAGAATGACCGGTCGTGGAAATAGTGTAGCCGTCTTTGACAGAATAGGTCTTTTCGATTGCATCGGCATACGCTAAAGCAGACTGGAAGGCGCCGTTGTCGTGTTTGTCCTCGAAGCCGACTTCTCGGATGTTCGTTTTCCAGTCCTGCCAGTTTTTAGTGCCCGCGTAGGCGATGGTCAGGTCTTTTTTGATGACGGATTTGGGGTAGTCGGAAATTTGCTGTAATTGATTTTGCTTCTTACTTTTATATTCATCTTTGATTTCAGCCACGACCATGGCTTGCATACCGTTTTGCTTTGGTGTTTTTTCTTTTCCGATTGTATGTTTGTCGGTATCAATGACATCAATAACAAGATATTCATCCTCAACGATTTTTTCGTTGACTTTTACTTTCCCTGTTTCAACGCCATATACTGCTTTAGAGAATTCTTTGTTTTGGTCCATCACTTGACTCCCTTGTCATAATAGATAATGTTTTCTTCAGGCATTTTTTCATCTGTCGAAGAATTTTTTTTAGTTAGTACATATGAATTCCTAGTATTCCCAGTGTTGAAGGAATACAGCCACTTATTTGTTTCGGCTGATCTCGTATCTAGCGTCGTTTCATCTGGGTAAACATCATTGATGATAAATCCAACTACCAACCCTTTCATCGGACCTACAGAAAAACCTGTAAATTCTATTTTCTCAATATCCATATACTCAGTTATAGAATCTAATCTTTCAAAAAATTCCTGTTCAGTCATGTCTCCTTTACCTTGATTAAATTCTTTGAAGATTTCCTTTTCTCGCTTTTCATCCACTGTTGAAATCTCATAATGATTATACAAATAATTTGCCAGATCGGTTTGGATGGTACGCAGTTCTTCATTGTCTTTTTCTCTTCTATCCATCAATAATTTCCCTCCTATACTCAGTGCAATGATGACTATGACTCCTCTGAAAATGATTTTTTTCATGCTTGCTCCTTCTTGCTTCCCTTCACAAAGAAAACGCTTTAAATGGATTTTACCATAGGCTTATCAGTGAAAAAAGAAGCCTTTTTCTTACTTTTCCTTGTTTGATAACGAAATGAATATCTTTTCTTTTTTTCTGTTATGTAAATCGAAACATATATATAAAAGAATGAGAGGGCGCAAGTAATCGTTGTTTTTTAGAGATCGTTAACCATTATGTTTTTAGATTTGTTTAAATTTTTATTCTGATTTGGCTGATGGAAAAACCAAACAGACACCTGCGAAAAAAATGATTTTTTCGCAGGTGTCTGTTTATGTTGCATCATGAGAGCAGTGGATTCGATGATGTGCCATCTATTTAGTACGCAACGCAATCAGCTTTTTCATAACTTATTTTTTATCGCATGATACAATGGCGCTAGTTCTTTGAGCGCCTCAGCAGTTTTCTCTTCAATGTTTGTGTATTCATTTGGAGAAAAAAACAGTTTGCCAAGTTGGAAGGTTCGATTGCCCATTGTCTCTCGCAGCTCTTCTTGCTTGCTCTTATCTGATAAATAAACGGATAAAGGCAAATGATCTTCCAGCTCATTTTCAGGCTGAGGCCAGATATAATATTCTTCAATCGCTACCTGGGTACTCCATTCCTGCAGTAAAGATAGCGATTGATTGTATCCTTCAACGCTTCCTTCTCTCGTATCACTTTTATAGTGCTGATACATCAAATAGATTTGGTATTGTTTTTGATTCAACAAAACTGCTAGACAGGCATTCTCGTCTTGACGAGATTCGCTTCGGTACGCGCTCCAAAAATGACTGCGTAAATTCCAGCCATTCGTCCAACTCTCGATTTTAGGTTTGCTCATGCCATACGTATCAGGCAAAAGTGCAGCAGTCTGGAGTTGGATCTCTTTCCATTTTTGCCAATGTGCTTTGTATTCTTGTTTGATTTGTTCGACTTCATCTGGTGTATGTATTTCTTTGAGTTGTTTGAATGCATAATTGTCTCTGTCAAATAACTGATAGTCTTCTTTCATTAGATCCATTTTGTTCCCTCTTTTCTTTTTTATTTTAACTATCTTATTTAAAAGAAACAACTGTAAAAAAGCTGAATCGAAAAAGCAACTGCTTGCTTTTCGAGTTCAGCCTCTGTTTCCATTTACAGGAACGGTCATGAAGTTTTGATCACATTGAGTAGTGTCGTAAATAAAATGGCACTGGAAGCAGCTCCCGGGTCGATATGTCCGATTGCACGCTCTCCTAGATAGGAAGCTCGTCCTTTTTTAGCTACCAAGTCTTTGGTGTGTTCTTTTGCCTGTTCAATGATTTCTTTTGTTAGATTTCCTGCTTTCAATGCCTCTGTAACTGGGAGCCAAACATCTAACATCGTTTTATCGTCAGCTTCTGCCTTTCCTCGGCTTTGAATACCCGCTGTTCCCTGCTCGATCACTTCTCCTAATTTTTCTTGAGAATCAATAGAATCGACCTCTTTTGTCGCTTTCATCATGTTCATGAATGCAGATCCGTATAACGGACCAGAAGCACCACCAACTTTCGATATCATCGCCATAGAGAATACTTTGAATGTATCACTAATTGTTTCAGGATGATCGGTTTGAAAAGCTTCTTCATAAGCTGAAACCCCTCTTCCCATATTATTTCCGTGGTCTCCATCGCCAATCGGGGTATCTAGATCACTGAGATATTGTTTGTTCTGATTGATTGCCTCTGCAAATTGTGAGAGCCATTCTTGGATTTCTTGAACGGTTAGTTTCATATTATCACCCTTTTATCTTGAGATTGTCTTACCATGAAATCGTCTGTACATTGCTTTCTAAAGAATCTTTCCATTGTGTCTCCGTCAAGTCGATCAGCGTCAGAGAAAGGCCTTGCATATCTAGTGAGGTCATAAAATTACCGACTTTTCGGAAAACTACATTGACGCCTCTTTCTTCCAACAGAGCTAAAACATCATTCATGAATACGAACTGTTCCATCAAAGGCGTCCCGCCCATTCCGTTGACGAATACACCTGCTTCTTTTGGCAAATTCGAGTAATCATCTAAAATCTTAGTAACAAGTTCCTTTGCCAGTACTTTAGAAGGCTGCATCTTTTCTCGACGATAGCCTGGCTCACCGTGGATACCAACACCATACTCGATCTCATCTTCTCCTAGTTCGAATCCTGGTTTCCCTACTTCTGGTACAGTTGCTGCTCGAAGCGCTACACCGATCGTTTTAGTTGCCTGTACGACCTTTTCTCCCAATTCTTTCAACTCTGCTAGGGAAGCACCGTTTCTTGCTGCATCGCCCACGATTTTGTGTACAAGGACAGTACCCGCAACTCCGCGTTTTCCAGCAGTATACGTACTATTTTCAACGGCGATATCATCATCTACGATCACACTTTCTACTTCAATATCGTCCATAGCAGCTAGTTCCTTTGCCATATCGAAGTTCAATGCATCCCCTGTATAATTCTTAACAATCAGTAAAACTCCTTTTCCACTATCCGCTTCCTTGATAGCCGTTTGAATCTGATCTGGAGTTGGAGAAGTAAACACATCACCAAGCACCGCTGCACTTAACATTCCTTCCCCTACAAACCCGGCATGGGATGGTTCATGTCCGCTTCCTCCACCAGAAACCAAACCAACTTGTTCTGCTTTCTGATTCTTGGCTACAACGCGGGAAGATTCTACACGATGAACAAGTTCTGGATAGCTTTTTACTAATCCTTCCAGCATTTCTTCGACAATATTGCTTGGATCATTCATGATTTTTTTCAATTTATTCCCATCCTTTCTTTCCGGCATTTTGTGCTTCTGTTAAGATTTGCTGAGTATCATCCGTTATACCGGCAGTGATGGCTGCTGCAAAAGCTCCTTCCACTAAAGGCGCATCCACCAGATGATAACGTTGCTGCTGTTCTTCTTCCAACATGTCTTTTGCCAATTCCGAATTCAATACCGCGCTGCCGATATCCGCAAAAACAAAATAACTAGCTGCATCGCTTGACTCATTGACAGCTTCTACGATTTTCATCGGGTCTGATCCGATCTCGCCATTTATTCCGCCGAGAGAAAAGATCTGAACCTCTTCGGATTTTTGCATCTGCTCAATCATTTCTTTAATACCATCTGTTACTTTTTGACTATGAGAAATAAGCAAAATACTCTTTTTCACAAGAATCTTCCTTTCTTTTACATAGTTGCTAACGATTGGTTTCGCTTTCATTAATGAACAATTCAAGTATATAATAAATTCCTAATTTTGGGAAAATATGTGTTGCGCATCTTGAACTTTGTTATACTTTCATTAAAGAGAGGAGTGATCAAATGATTACAACAACCACGAATAGTGTGGAAGGAAAAACCGTAGTAGCTTATAAAGGAATCGTTTTTGGTGAAGTTATTACTGGAATCAATGTATTGAAAGATTTGGGGGCTGGTTTGCGAAACGTTTTTGGCGGCCGTTCAAAAAGTTATGAAAATGAACTAATGGGCGCAAGAGAAGAAGCCCTTGCGGAAATGGCCGAACGTGCAAAAGCATTAGGAGCTGATGCAATCATCGGCGTAAAAATGGACTACGAAGTATTAGGCAGCGACAATGGCATGCTGATGGTCACATGTAGTGGAACAGCTGTCTCCACAAGATAAGTAGGAATAGCTGTCTTAATAAATAAAAAGAGATGGGACATGTAGTGGGATCCAAGAGTTAGATTTTTCAGTCTAACTTCGAGGTTCACTACCTTCCCATTCTCTCTTTTTTATTTCTTTTTGCGAATGATTCCGTAAGCTGCTGCAACTAGCACACCTGTGCCTACGAAGGAATAATTGACAGAAGCTGTTTTTTCATTTGTTTTTGGTAAAGTCTGACTTGTTGATTCGGATGGCTCTGTCGTTTGCTGAACTGTTTCTGTCGTGGTTCCAGAGGCCACTGATTTTTCTCCTGCCGAATGCAAAATATCTTTTATTCGTTGGAAACTAGCTGCTAAGTCTGCTTTTTTTGCTTCAAAATCATCAGCAACTGTTTGCGCTTCGCTGATCTTTCCATGGATCGCTTGACTGGCCGCTGTGATATCCGCTTGAGTTTGACTTAGCTTTCCAGAAGCTGTTTCAGCAACCTGATCTAATTGTTGATTGAACTCTTTTGCTTGTTGGATCTTCCCGTCAAGATCTGTTTGGACAGCTTCCGCTTTTGCTTTCGCTTCAGCAAGCTTTTTCTCAAGTTGTGCACGGTCATTTCCTGCTTTATTTTTAAGATCAGCTAAATCTTGATCGATTGCTGCTTGGTCTTCTTTCAATTTGTTTTTTGCAGCTTCTAATGCTTCTTCGAGTTCTTTTCTTTTATTTTCCAAGTCTTGCAAATGATCGATTTGGTCAGAAGAGGTAGAACTATTCGTTGATGTATCTTCTGAAAACGAAATCGTTTCTCCTGAGTTATCTGTCGGTACATTGGAAGTCATTTCTGTTTCCGAGGTTCCGTTTTCAGCATCAGAAGAGCTTATAGTTGTTGAAGGCTCTGTTTGAGCAGGTTCAGAAGTTTCTGCAAAAGCCGTATGTCCGAAGAAGAAAATACCGGAAACAGCAATCGGCCAGATCAACGGCTTCATTCTTTTTTTCATCACTTTTCCCATCCTTACTACTTTTTAACTAATTTCTTATTATAAGCAAAAATGATTGGAAGAACCATAAACACAACAGGCTGTTTGTCTAAAAAACGGTGCATCTTTTATTTTTTTGTACGTTCCGGACTTTTCCATGTCCCGCTTCCATAACCTAAAATCGTTTTGACTGCTGGAATGAAAGTCGTCACGATCGTTATCGCGTTCACTATCCAGAACAAAAGCATATATAGTGGCGCGAAAAGAAGATATTTCAATTTTCTTCGTCGATCATCTACAATCAGCGAAGCTAACAACTGGAAAAATCCTGCGACCATTTCAAAGCAGATGAACACAAAACTGAATGTAAAAGTGACATAGATCTGTTCATAGTTTCCTTGGTACACATAATGCCCAATCAATCCAATAAAAAGAATCACGGAAATACAAAAGAATATTGACCAGACAATACTCAATGTTTGATCAATGAAGATGATCGTTCTTCCGATATGTTCAAAAGGATGGAGCATCACTTTTTTGAAATTCGTCAACCAGACTTCTGTTCCACCTTTTGCCCAACGTTTTCTTTGTCGATATAGCATCTTCAACGTCACAGGTACTTCCATGAAAAAGATGATCCCAGGAGCAAAAACAGATACCCAATCATTCAACTGATGATCCCACGCAATACTGATGTCTTCTGTCGCTCGATCTTGCCTGAATCCGCCCACATCGATCAAGGCTTCTTTTCAATACATCGTATTTGCCCCACTGTACGCATAAAGGCCACCGAAAACAGCTGACTGTGTTCGTTTGATGATACCAACGATACTCGAGAATTCAACCGTTTGCGATTTTGCAATCAACTTGGTACGATTTTGGACATCCATATTTGCAGTGACCGCAGCAATATGTCTTGCACCAGGGCGAATGAAATAATTCACATACCTGTTCAGTGCATCTGGTTCCGGTACCGTATCTGCATCATTGCTTAAAATCAATTTCCCTTTTGCAAAGGCAAGTCCGATATTAAACGCATGGGCTTTCCCTTTATTTTTTTCGATCCGAACCACACGAAGATTAGCGTATTTTTTCATCAGTCTGGCTAATATTTCTGGTGTTTGGTCCGTTGAACCATCATCGGTCACTAATACTTCATAGTTGTGATAATTCAATTTCGTCATCAAATACTCAATCGTATCTTCGATCACGATCTCTTCATTATGGGCTGGCACCATGATCGTAATGAACGGTTCGACACCCGATGGAACATCTACCCATTCTTTTTGTTTATGTTTGTATAAAAAAACATAACACCAGACACCAATAAACCATGCAAATCCGCCTAAAATCGGGTAAGAAACGAGAAAAAAATACATGATAGACAAACAAGTATCTAGGAATTGATTACCTGTATGAGTGATTGAGGTCATTTCAGTTCCACCCCATTTTCTTTATACAAATCTGCAATGAGTGTCGTATCTAGATTTTTCTCTTCGGAGACAGAATAAAAACGGACCGTTTCTCTCTCTTCTTTTGTTCCAAAACGTTCCGTATACATTTCTTCAAGTAATTCTTGTCTTTTTTTCAATTCTTCATCTTCATATTCAAAAGACTTATTTACTTTTCTATACAAATTTCGATTGTTCCATCTAGTCAACACAAATGAGATAATCAGGAAGCTGAAAAAGATCAATGCAAAAAAGCCGATGAAGAAATACAGCATTTTCTTTTCCAATAAAAAAGCGTACAAGTAAAAATCTTTGGCTCTTTCTGGTCTTGTTAATGGGAAAAATACCCATATAAAAGGAAGAACAACGATCATCCAACCCAAAAGAGCCACTAGCGTTTGCCAAATTTTTAACCAATAATTACCTTTTGAAAAATACTTATCTTTCACCAAAATCGATGCAACTTCTTCTCTTGTTACTTTTTTCATATCCTCACCTCACATTTTTGTTACGACGTAGGAGTTTACCATACTTTTCATTTCTTTTCACATAAAGTGTTCCTAAATTTTTCCTAAGAAAAAGAACAAAACATTTCTCATCGGCAAATGAAAAATATTTTGTTCTTTTTATCAGTTATTCTTTTTATTTTTTTATCTCTTAATTATGTTTCTCTTTCCAATACGACAATGCTTTTCATTCCTCTAGATATCGCCGTGTACATTTGTCTGCGTCTTCTTTGCTCATCTCTATCGTTTTCAAATGGATACAAGATTACATGATCAAATTCCAGTCCTTTTGCTAGACTCAAAGGGATGATCTGGCAGTTTTCTAATCCATATGAACTTTTTTTAATCGATTCTTGTAGCGTTTGGGTTTCCTCTTCTGTTTGGGTGATAATTGCCGCTTTTTCTCCTTTTAGAGAAGCCAAAATCTCAGCTAGTATTTCCAACAATTCTTCAGAGGATCGAAAAGAGCGGTATTCGGGTTCTTTTCCTTGCGGTCGGATCGATACGATGTCGATCTTCTCTTGATCCACAGCATAGGTTTTGAAAAGCTCTGTGATTGCTCCGCTAGAACGGTAACTATTTCTAAGATCATACCGATGGATCGGCAGATGGTAGTCGTCGAAACAACGCATAATATCAGCAAAAGTAGTGGAAGAATTAAAGATTGCTTGATTCTCGTCACCTACTAAAGTAAAGTGAGTTTTTGGAAATAATTCGATCAATAGACCTAATTGTGCCAGGGTATAATCTTGTACTTCATCAATCAATAGATAGCGAAACGCTGGTACATTTACCTTTTCAACAAGCAAATGATGAATAGCTAATAAAATGACTGCTTCATCAACAGTACGTGTGTGTGGCCAAACATAAGCTGAGCCATATCGTTTTTCATAAATTCTTTCAAACAATCGGTGCTCATCCACCCATGCCATTTCTTCGATTTGTCTGGTTATTTTTCGATAGTTTTTTTGTAAAAGTTTCCTTGCATAAGCTGCGATACTTTGTTCCGAATCATCAGAAATCAATTCACCGAATAATTTCAACTGTCTATCTTCTGTCAACGAGAGTACCTGATTCTGCACAGCAGGACTTTTTGCTTGTTTCAAAAGATGATTCTTCCATTCGCTCATCAGTGCCTTTTTCGTTGCTTGAAGCCTGTCGATCAATTTAGGATGAGCAGGGACTTTCTCATATATTTTTTTGATCGTTTTTTTAGAAAGAACTGTTTTTCCATTTTTAGTAAGTCCACGGATAAAATCAGGATGATCTAGAAACAAAGGATCTGATCGTTTTAGATCATCAATATACTCTTTACTACGCAAGTGTTCTGCTTGCTCTGATACATTTTCTTTGGTGATACGTTTGAAATAAGCTTCTTCACCTTCTATTTCCTCTGCTGAAAGCTGTGAAACTAGCTGCAAGATGGTTAGATTCAGTGGATTTCTTTCGCCTAATGATGGTAGGACATTCGAAATATAGTCGATGAACCGATGATTAGGCGATAGAATCAGCAAGTCATCAGATGTCATCGTATCTCGATATAAATAGAGCAGATACGCAATACGCTGCATGATAGCAGAGGTTTTACCACTACCTGCTACGCCATTTACCAAGATATTTTGACTTTTCACATCCCGAATGATTGTGTTTTGTTCCGATTGGATCGTAGCAGTGATAGCATTCATTTCATTGGTCTCATCTTGACCTAACACTTCTAATAACACATCGTCTTGGATAGCTACAGACGTATCAAAAAACTTGACCAAACGATCTCTTTCCAAAATAAATTGACGTCTTTCTTTGATAACCGTATCGATTTTATTTTGACGAACCGTATAAGAAGATGGGCCAATCATGTTATTGTAAAAAAGTTCGGCAATTGGTGAACGCCAATCATAAACAAGATTTTCATCTGCATCATCTGTGAAATTTGCTGTACCGATATAAAAGGATTCTTTTGGCTCATTATCCAGAAAGTCTACAACGACTTTTCCAAAGTAGGGACTTTTCAATAAACGTTCGATCTTTGCTAGCTGATTTTCTGCGTTTTTCTGTTTGATATTCATCTGATCGATTTCTCTATTTTTCATTTCAATCATCGAAAAAGTATCCAGGTTATCTAAGTAACTGTCAAAATTCAATCGAAGCTCGCCAGCCATTTCTTTCAGCGACTGGTTTCCTTCTACTTTTGCCGTATCCATCGATTCACGCAGTTCGTTTCTTTTATCGATTAGCTTTTGATACACGTTCTTCAGATATGCTTCTTCTAACTGCTTTTGTGTGTTGACCATACACATTCTCCTCTTTTTTTAAAGTGGCGGAACCGATTAGTTTACCTCTTTTAAGAGTCGAATGCAAGCTTTTTAACGAGTATCATTTGTTAGGATATATCAGTTCTTCAGGTCGGACAGTTTGATATAAAGAAAATGCACCATCAAGGTTTTTTACGTGGTAGCCAGACTGCTTCAAGATTCTTTCCGCTAGATAGCTACGTAATCCGCTATGACAGCTGACGATATATTCTTGTTGGCTGTCTAATTCATTTAATCGGTCCCGAAGTTCATTCAAAGGGATATGTTTGGCTTCCTTGAATTTGCCTTTTTCCAATTCTTCTGCTGTTCGCACATCTAATAAAATTTTTCCTTTGGCTAATTCTGTCGGCAATTCCTGCCATTGTACGGTTTCACTAAGCCCTTCTGCAATGTTCATTGCTGCATATCCTAGCATGTTTACTGGATCTTTGGCTGAGCCAAATGGCGGTGCATACGTCAATTCTAACTCCGGCAAATCGAAGATCGTCAAATGCCCTTTGATTGCTGTTGCTAAAATATCGATCCGTTTATCCACACCTTTTGCCCCAACACCTTGTGCACCATAAATCTCGCCAGTCTCTGGATGGAAGATCAACTTCAGTAAAATATCTGTTGCTTCTGGATAATAGCTTGCATGATCTTTTCCTGACACATGAACGACTTCAAAAGACAGCTCGTTTTCTTTGGCTGTTCTTTCACTTAATCCGGTGGATGCGGCAGTCATTCCAAACGTTCGTATAATTGCTGTGCCAATACTGCCTTGATTTCTTCGAGAAATTCCGGAAATCGTGTCCGCAACTTGTCTACCTTGACGATTGGCTGGTGAAGCAAGAGAAATAAGTGCATCTTTTCCAGTGATTGGCTGTTTTACAACGATAGCATCCCCCACCGCATAAATATCAGGAATATTCGTTTGATAACGTTCGTCTACTAGGATACCCCCGCGTATACCTAATTCGATTCCAGCAGTCACTGCTAGCTGGTTATCAGGACGAACACCAATGGATAAAATAACTAAATCAGCAGGAATGGTACGCCC
Source organism: Enterococcus sp. HMSC076E04 (assembly GCF_001814285.1). Classification (NCBI taxonomy): domain Bacteria; kingdom Bacillati; phylum Bacillota; class Bacilli; order Lactobacillales; family Enterococcaceae; genus Enterococcus; species Enterococcus sp. HMSC076E04. The sequence goes on from NZ_KV815631.1 coordinate 26,890, forward strand.
GTCATCCAGTCGCAATCGTTTCCCATGGTCTTCAAATCCAGCGACAGCATGAGAAGTAATCACTTCTACTCCTTGATGAGACAATTCTTTTTCTATAAAAGCTGCCATTTCTTCATCCAGTGTCGGAAGAATATGCGGTGCTTGTTCGATCACCATGACTTCTAAACCTCTTTTTTTTAGGTTTTCTGCCATTTCCAATCCGATGAATCCTGCACCAACGATCACGGCACGCTTTGGCTGTTTTTCTAATGCATGCATCACTTTATCGATATCTGGTACATTTCTAATAGAAAAAACATTGTCGGCTTCTGTTATCCCTGGAATCGACGGAACAACTGGTTTTGCACCAGGAGATAAAACCAATACATCGTACTGTTCCAAGTGTTTTTGACCCTCATGTACGACTTCTACCGTTTTGTTTTCAGGAAAGATAGCTGTCACTTCATGATTTGGACGCACATCTAAACAAAAACGAGCGGATAATGATTCTGGCGTTTGGACAAGAAGATTTTCCCGGTCACTGATTTCACCAGAAAGATAATAAGGCAAGCCGCAATTTGCAAAAGAAACATACGGTCCTTTTTCAAAAACAACGATTTCTGCATCTTCCATTAATCGGCGAAGCCGTGTAGCAGCAGACATTCCACCTGCTACACCTCCGACAATAACGATTTTCATCTTATTTCCCTCCTACTGTTCGATCAAACCATTGATTCATACCGCCACGTACATTCACCACATCATAACCAGATTTCTTTAATTCTTTTGCTGCTTGTTTACTCCTCATCCCTGATTGACAAATCACATAAACGGTCTTTTCTTTGTCTCCATCATATCTGTTTATGCTTTGTAATGGAATATTTTTAGCTCCTTTTATATGCCCGCCCCGGTATTCTACAGGTGTTCTAACATCAAGTAATACTGACTTTTCTAAAAGCTTTTCCTTTAATTCTGGGACTGTTATCGATTTTATTGGCTGAAATAACAAACTCATTTTCTGCACCTCGTTTATATTTTATAAATACCTTACGGGGTATATTAAACAGGAGCTTTCTTATTCTGTCAACCAGAATGACTCTTCATTTTTTTAACTGCTTTTTATATTTGCATAAAATACCGATTAGGGGTATTATCGAGTTATAAAAAATAGAGGAGAATGTGCTATGGAGATTGAGAATAAAAATATCCTGAACCGTTTGAAACGTACAGAGGGGCAAATTCGTGGTATCCAAAAAATGATCGAAGATGAAAAAGAATGTATGGATGTCATCACTCAATTAAGCGCTGTTCGTTCCAGCATTGATCGCGTAATGGGAATGATCGTTGCAGATAATCTGAAAAATTGCTTTGAAAATCCCGATAGTAATCCAGAAGAACAAGCGGCTAAATTAGAGCAAGCGATCAAGATGATTATTAAAAAGTAAAGGAATGATTTCAATGAAAGTCGTTTTCCATATTGATGAATTAGAAAAATGGTCAGAAACAGGGAAAAACGTAAAAAACCTGATAAAAGCTTCTCCTGAAACGACGATCGTCGTTTCCGTCAACGGTATCGCAATTACCGGTTATCTAGACTTTGCCAATGCAGAATTCTTAGATTTGAAAGAAGTCGTTTTTCACGCTTGTGCGAATGCTATGCGTGCTAATCATATTTCAGAAAGTTCTTTACCTGAACAAGTAATCGTTGTACCAGCAGGTGTACTTGATTTAGTTAAACTGCAATCCCAAGGTTATGCTTATATCAAGCCTTAGTCAGTAGAGGTTGTGAGCCTACCCATTTAACTCCGAGTTACAAGAAATAATTTTAAAAACAACTTCTCATGTTTTTGGTTTGGTTGGCTTATTATCGAGAAGTAGCTATTGGGAGTCTATTTATCAAAAAAAGGAGTGCGACATAGGTCACACCCCTTCTTTATTTTCTTTGAAACATCTTTCGGTACTCGACAGCATACAAGACAAAAGATTGTAAAAGACCGTAAGTGATGACGGCAAAAATGACTCTCACCCACAGCGTTGGTAATTCTGGGAAAAGCAGCAAAAGGATCATGCCAACATAGATGACAGCAGTCGCTACTTTGCCATACCACTTCGCACCACTTAATTTGATATTTTTAGATAGCCCGATTAATCCAGCTACAAACATAAAGCCTTCTTTTATCAAGAATAGACCAAACAACAGCCAAAGCCACGGTCGATACCATGCCATAGACAAAATCAGAAAAAGTTGTGTCAATTTATCTGCAAACGGATCAAGCACCTTCCCTAAGTCTGTTACCTGATTATATCTCCGAGCAATGACCCCATCTAGATAATCAGACAAACCTGAGACAACAATGACCACTCCTGCTACATAAAACGACTGTCTCAGCACAAAATAAAGATAAATCGGCAGCAAGAGAATACGGAATATCGATAAAAGATTCGGAATTGTTTGGATTTCTTTACGCCAGTTTGTGCTTATTTTCATTTGACCGTCCCACCTCCTCAGCACTCTTTTTTTTATTTTAGCTTACATAGAGAATAAAACCAATGATTTTACTGCTGTTATTTTTTTGCAATCACTGATCATATGCGTTGGTCTGAAATAATCACTTGTTGTTTTCATCTTTTGCTCTTCTTTCTTCCTGTCGTTTACGCATTTCTTTTACTAACGCTTTATGGGCTTTTTTTGATCCTCGCTCTAGATCACGCTGCTGTTTCCGTGTTTTAAAATCAACAAACAGACTGTCTAAATCGTAACCTGTCGGGTACAGATTTTCTGCTGAACGCACCAGACGAACACGCTGACGAGGCACACGGATCATTTCTTTTTCTAAATATACGGCAATCGTATCTTCACCTATATCCTCATAAACTAATGCTTCTTTTTGGTATTCATTCACAAATATTCGATCGCCTTTTGCAAAGAGCTGGCGTTCTTTTTTATTGTCCTTCCTATTTATACCTGCTGTCTTAGGAGGAAATTCTTTTTTCTGTGTCCGATAGGCTTTTTCCTCCAGGTAACGCTCTGCTTGCTGGATCAATTTCATAGACATAGCCATTTTATGAGCAATCCATAAAGCTTGGCTTTCTCCTGTTTCTCCAACACGCAATTGATATTTAGGACGAAGTGCTTCCCGATCGAAAGCCATAGCAGCCGGCACAAAATCTTCATGATCCCTAGCAAATTTCTTAATTTCTCCATAATGGGTCGTGGCAATGATCAATGCCCCCTGCTCATACATAGATTCCATGATTGCGATCGCTAATGCAGCCCCTTCATTTGGCTCTGTTCCACTGCCAATCTCATCCAGAAGTACCAATGTATTCCTTTTTATCTTTTTCAAAATAGCAGCGATGTTTTGCATATGACCAGAAAATGTACTCAACGCATTTTCTAAATTTTGGTGGTCACCGACATCGACGAAAACCTCATCAAAGACAGCAAGCTCTGTCCCTTCTTTTGCCGGAACTTGCATGCCGAACATCGCCATCAAAGTCAATAAACCGACCGTCTTCAACACGACTGTTTTGCCGCCGGCATTTGCTCCGGTAATAATCAAGCCTCGATAGTCTTTACCGATTTCAACATCCAATGGTACCGCATGATCAGGTAAAAATGGATGTCTGCCTTGTTTGATGACGATATGTTCTGATTTATTGATTTTAGGCGTGATCCCATTGATTTCTCGACTGAATTTTGCCCGAGCAAAAATGATGTCTAATACCGTCATCGTTTCGATCAATAAATCGATTGCTTCTTCATTTTCTGCAATAGCACCAGTCAATGCAGCCAGAACTTGATATTCTTCACTGATTTCTTCAGCTTTTAACAACTGATAGTGTTCATTCAGTTTAGAAACCACAGTCGGTTCAATAAAAACCGTCGTTCCTTTGTTCGATTCATCGATGATCGTCCCATCTACTTTATTTTTATAGCTGGCTTTGATAGGAATCGTATAGCATTCACCTTTTTGAACGATTATTGCTTCTTGGATCATTTCTTTGTTTTTCGGATGACGCAAGAATTTCAGCAATTTTGACTGGATTTCTTTTTCTATTATTTGTAATTGTTTGCGTACTTTACGCAAATTACGTGAAGCATCGTCACTGACTTTATTATTTTTTATTTTTTGGTCAATCAACTCTTCTACATTTATCAAATCAGGAAGATGCTTGCTATAAGCAAATAACAAAGGTGCCTGGTATTGATTCTTATCAAAAAACTTTGTGATCATCCGACTGCTTCTTAGAAAATCCGCATATTCGATCAAATCAGCGGGCGACAGAACCAATCCTTTTTTGACTTGTTCTGTCAGTGCATCAATCCTCGGCAATCCCATAAATGGAACATGCTGACTACTTTCTAAGATCAAGCGTGCTTCTCTTGTTTCTTCTTGACGATCCAAGACGGTTTGTAGGTTTGACGAGGTCGTCATCTTACTGATTCGTTTTTTGCTATAGTTTCCGATTGCTCTTGCTTGGATTTCCTTTTTGATCTGATCAAATTGTAATTGACTAATCATTTCGTTGTTCATACTCTCTCCTTTTCTTGAAGAGATACCTGTCCCAAAATAAATAAGGGCCTAGAGATAAATAAAAGGATAGAACACAGCTTAAAAAAGTCATGTCCTATCCTTATTAGAATACAAAGATATTGTTTTCCTGACAGGTACCGTTTCATAAGCACACCAAATAAACCTTGTTTATTGGCTATTCGACTTACTGATTAGATACCAGCTACACTCACAAAACATTCCCCATTCTTCTAGGTCTTATTTATTTTCCACTTAACTATAGCAAGACGCCTTTTGATTGTCAAACCTTAGTATGTTTTATAGATTTACACCATTAATGAATAGACACCTACCGCGATAATTGCTCCGATCATTGGACCTGCGATTGGTACCCATGAATATGCCCAATCTGAAGTTCCTTTATTAGCTATTGGCAATACCGCATGTGCTAATCGAGGACCAAAGTCCCGAGCAGGGTTGATTGCGTATCCTGTTGGTCCTCCTAATGAAAGACCGATGGCTAAGATCAATCCACCTACAGCGAATACGTTCGTTCCAGGTGCAAATTCGTTTTGTCCAAAAGCTAGCAACCCAAGAACTAATACAAAAGTACCAATTAATTCTGTGATTACATTTGCTGGATAGTTCCGTATAGCAGGACCTGTTGCAAACGTACCCAAAATCGCACTTTCATCTTTCGTTGCATTCCAATGTGGCAAATAAGAAAGCCAAACAAGAATGGCCCCTGCAAAAGCTCCTAAAACTTGCGCAATGATGAAAGGAACGACAAGATTCCAACTAATTGCCCCTGTCATCGCCATAGCTAGAGAGACTGCAGGATTCAAATGAGCTGGGCCCATGAATCCAGAAATATAGACAGCCATTGTTACAGCGAGTCCCCAACCAAACGCAATGACAATCCAGCCAGAAGCTTGTGCTTTACTTTTGTTTAGATTCACAGCCGCACACACACCATCTCCAAGCAAAACTAGGATCAATGTCCCAATAAACTCCCCCATGATTTGAGTCATATCACTGTTCATTTATTTCTCCCCCTTTAGTTCCCGCAGATCTGATTCTGCGATCAATGCTTCTAAACGTTTAGTCTGTTGCGCCTTCTCTTCTTCTGTCCACCCAAAATACTCAGCAATTGCATCGATCACAGGTTGCTTGATCTCATCCAGCTGGTCTCGTTCAAACAACAGATGATTCGTCCGACGAATGAGATAATCACCTGGGGCTAAAACCATTTCTTCTTCTAAGCCATAACGTAACCGAGCTGACTCAGCGAGACTCAAACCAGGATAAGGTGTCATTTCTTTTGCTAATTCAAAGATACGTCGAGCATTAGTCCCGTAAAAATCAGCGATATAAGTAGCATCTTCTTCCTCTAAACCGGCTGCTACTCCTTCTTTTGCTAATTCCCTCACTGTTTCTTCTAATTTCGTTGGATCGAAGTTTCCACCTGAAATCTGATATTTTTTAGAGTCGATTTCTTTCGTCTCTATTCCGTATTCTTCTTTTAACAGCTGACGAATCAATCGTAAAGCTCCTTCTGCCATCTTACGGTAATCAGTGATTTTCCCACCTGATAAAGTCAACAAGCCATCTGGTTCTCTTTCTAAAGAACTACCTCTGGAAATCGTAGAAGGTGCTTTTTCGTCGCGGCTGTTTTCCAAATGGTTCAACACATCTTCTACTTCAGCACGAGAAACTTTATTTTCCTTATATTCACTTACTGTATCAACCACTTTATTGAAGCTCTTGTCTGAAATCGATCCGTTATCTCCGCCATTATAATCAGAACCAGAATTACCAATCAATAGTGGACGAAGCCCTGCCCAGCTTGCTTCGATATCTGCCAATGTGATATTTGCTTCTGGATAGCGATGGTTGATTACATCCAATAGATAATCCACGTCTTCTTGTGTGACTTTTGGATCCGTAAAGTCTCCTTGGTAATCCGTATCTGTCGTACCAAAGTAAGTTTTGTTTTCTCTTGGGATAGCAAAAACCATCCGCCCATCTTGTTTTCCTGTATCGAAGTATGTGGGTTGCGGTACAGGCAGTTTTTTCGCATCTACGACTAAATGGATTCCTTTGGTTGGACGCATTTTAGGAGAGACTGGACGCGTAAAATTCAAGTTCCGTACTTTATCTACCCAAGGACCACTCGTATTGATCACTAATTTTGCTTTGATCTCTATCACTTCATCTGTCAGCAGATCACGAGCTTTGACACCAACGATTTGATCGCCCTCATATAAAAAGCCAACCGCTTTCATTTTACTTACTAGATAAGCCCCATCTTCTGCAGCCTTTTTGATATTATCGATCACTAAACGGGCATCATTGTTGCGGAAATCCAGATAAACACCTGCACCTTTTAGCCCTTCTTTTTTCAAAAATGGTTCTCTTTCCAATACTTCTTCTGGTGTCAGGGTATAGTTCTCATATTTAGTTCCTGTCACATTTGCCAGTTTGTCGTAAAGGTCCATTGCTACTTTGACAGAGAACATATTGAAGGTTGTTGCTCCTTCATCTTCATAGATTGGTAAAAGCATTGGATCTGGTTTTGGGATGTGTGGGGCAATACCTTGTACGACTGCACGTTCACCAACTGTGTCAGCTACTACTTCCACATCAAATGTTTTCAGATAACGAATACCGCCATGCACAAGTTTGGTCGAGCGAGAGGACGTCCCTTCTGCAAAATCTTGCATTTCGATCAATCCTGTTTTGATTCCTGATGCTGCTGCCTGGACTGCCACACCGGCACCAGTGATTCCGCCACCGATGATCAACAGATCCAATTCTTCTTGCTGCATTTTTTGAATGCTATCTTGTCTTGTCTTGTTTGAAAACATATGGATTTCCTCCTTATTCAAATGCTTGGGTAGCTTTTACTGCTTTTTTCCAGCCATTGTAAAGTTTTTCTCGGCGCTCTTCCTCCATTTGAACTTCAAATAGCTTGCCAGCTTCATAAAATTCACGAATCTCGTCTGTATCTTTCCAATAGCCGACAGCTAATCCTGCTAAAAATGCTGCCCCTAGTGCTGTTGTTTCCAAGTTTTCTGCTCGTTGGATCGGTACATTCAAGATATCTGTTTGGAATTGCATCAGATATTCATTATTTGCTGCACCGCCATCCACTTTCAATACAGGAATCTTGATTCCAGTGTCATCTTGCATCGTATCGATGATATCTCTCACTTGATAGGCAATCGACTGCAAAGTAGCTTTAATGATATCTTCTTTTGTCGTTCCACGTGTCAAACCAAACATAGCCCCTCGTGCTGCCTGATCCCAATAAGGAGCACCCAGTCCAACAAATGCAGGAACAACATAGACCTCATCTTCGTTTGTGGAGCGTTTTGCCGCGGCTTCCGAATCACTAGCCTTTTGCAACATTTGAAGACCATCTCTCAGCCATTGAATCGAAGAACCAGCCACAAAAATACTTCCTTCTAAAGCATAGTAAACCTTTCCATTTATACCGTAACCAATTGTCGTCAATAAATTATTTTTGGATAATTGCGGTTTTTCACCGGTATTCATGACAATAAATGAACCTGTACCATAAGTATTCTTGACCATACCTGGTTCGAATGCCATTTGTCCGAATAATGCAGCTTGCTGGTCTCCTGCCATCCCTGAAATTGGTGCTTCGCTTCCATAAAAATGATAACCTTGCGTATAACCATAAACTTCTGAGTTAGAAGTAACTTTTGGTAACATCACTCGAGGAATATTCAATAAATCCAAAATTTCCTGATCCCAATCTAGCTGATGGATATTGAACAACATCGTCCGACTGGCATTCGAGTAATCAGTAACATGTGCTTGTCCATCGGTCAGTTTCCATACTAACCACGAATCAATCGTTCCAAACATTAACTCGCCTTTTTCAGCGCGTTCTTGCGCACCTTCTACATGATCAAGAATCCAGCGAATCTTCGTTGCTGAGAAATAGGCATCGATCACTAGTCCTGTTTTTTCGTGGAAAAATTCTTGATATCCTTCATTTTTTAAGTTATCTGCAATTCCAGCTGATTGTCTGGATTGCCAAACAACTGCATGATAGATTGGACGTCCTGTATCTTTTTCCCAGATTACTGTTGTTTCACGCTGGTTCGTTATGCCAATCCCAGCAATCTGGTTTGGTTTGATCCCTGATTCGATGAAAGCTCCGGCAATAACTGACTGTACAGAATTCCAGATTTCATTTGCATCATGTTCAACCCAGCTTTCTTGCGGGAAATATTGCGTGAACTCTTTTTGAGAACTGCCGATATGTCTTCCTTTCTTGTCAAAGATAATTGCTCGTGAGCTAGTTGTACCTTGGTCAATCGCCATGATATACGTTGGTTCTGTCATTGTGATTCCCTCCATTATCTGCAAACGCTTTCTTTAACTGCTTTTATCATACTACTCATTTAAAAAAAGAAACTGTCAAAATTTTATTCTTTTTTTCTTTTTTTTGACAGTTTTTTATTATGATGCTAGTTTTTGATCAATTCTTTTCTTTTTTCAACATTTCTATTCTTCTTTTCAATCGGATAATGTCATAAGGCGACGCAAATTCTGATAGATAATATTCATTCTGTTGCTTGTTTCTCTGACAAAACGTTATGACCAAATCATAGTTTTGTCCTTCTTCATAACTTTCAATCTCAATACCGCTGACTCCTCTCAGTTCTCTGTTCAGATACTGTTGGAAAGCAATACGGTAAATAGGCAAACTTTCTAAATCGATCCCTATCACTACTGGTTTCGCAATATAAAAATCGATCATCAAAAGAACATTGGCATACTGGATCATCAGATAACTAAGTGCACTGTCTTCGGTGCTTTTCCTTGGCAATTGCTGCATCGCTGTTTCCTGTAGTTTCTCCAATAACTGTGTTAAGGAATGCCCAAGCATTTTTTGCTGCTGCTCCAAAAGCCGATCACGCTCGTAGACTTCGATCTTTCCAACAAAGAAAAACCATTCATTGTTGATTTGTGAAATTTGGTAGCCTACTGCTTTTTCCTCTTTGATTTTCAAACGACGAGGACGATAATGCCATAGCATCGTTTCCCGAATATAAGTATCCAAAACAGCGGTGGGTAACTTTTTGCTCCGTGTCAAATCATATTGATAAAATATTTCTTCGTCGACTATCGAAAAAGAAACAAAAAAGCTGTAAAACATCATTGTTTCGTATACATTCAGTTCTGCTGCTGTTCGACTAAGATGCATCACGATGATTGGATCGATTGCTTGATAAAGCCGGTCCGACTGATAGAGTAATTTCTTTTCTTTCAAGGTTTCGTACGTACTTTTTTCATTCAATAGTCTTTTTTTCGTGATCCCGAGCCAGCAAGCAATCTGTGCTTCTGCTGATGCCGTAAACGTCGTTTCTAATACGCGGCCCAATCCTAGAATGAATGGTCTTTTTTCTGGTGTATTTTGCAAAAAAAGCGGTCGTTGATCTTCCGGGATATATTGGAATAATTCATAATAAAAATATCGGATCTGTAGCTCTTCTCCGTATAATTGTCCGTTTTTGATTTGTAATCCAAATTCCTCTAAGAGCTGGTTTAATTCTTTGATCTTTCGAAAAACAGAAGACTCACTGATATTAAACGCTGTCGCTAATCGAACGATGGATACTTGCTGGTGTTCTAATAAATAGACAAGCATTTTAAACTTCAAGCTTTCCTGTAATAAAAACAAAAGAATTTTTTCCAAACTGACATCTTCGTCCAACACAAGCAGCGCCTGATACTCGTTTCGCTGTACTTCTACTTTTTTTCCCATCATCCGTCCAATCAATTCAATATCTTCCAAATATTGATCAAAAGAGGTTTTTGACAGTTGGACATGCTCTCTCAATCCATTGATAGAGGCTGTTCCCCCTTGCAGAACAAGGTTTCGCAAAATCAGGATCTGTAACTGCTCTTTTCTTTCTAATAATGCTTCAATCTTCATAGGCAGTATTCGCCACCTTTGACCACACCATATTAGGTACACGATATTCTGGCTGGAAAAACAGCTCATGTTCTTCTAACTGTTCGAACGTCCAGCCTTCTTCTACTGCGATTGTCAGTTGGTCAAGAAGATGGAACATTTCTTTTCTGCTTTGGAGCTGTGCTCCAAGAATCTTTTTTTCAGAATCAAATAGGAATTTGACTTTGACTTTGCTCTGGTTTATTGCTGCAAGCTTGTATTCCGCGTACCCTGTTTCAATTTTTTGGGGATAAAAAATGCTTTCTTCTTCTGTCATACCTACGCTTCCTAAGAAATAGCCAAACCACTGATTGCCGACTGGTCGATAGGTTCCCTGATCCTTTGTCGCAGAACCACTAATTGTCTTGCTGACATTTCGCGCTGTACGGACAGCGTTGTTTACTAGAGAAACGTACATTTTTTCATTTGTTGGGCGAAAAGTGACTTGGATTGCATCGCCAATTGCATAGACGTCTTTTTGAGACGTTTGCAAATAGTCATCTACCCAGATCGTTCCATCATCATTCAATGTTAATTGTTCTTCCCACATCTGATTGTTGGGGCGAGAATGGTTAGCCAGCAAAACAAGATCATAGTTTTCCCTTCTTCTTTCCGTCTCTACTACAGCGGTTTCATTTTCGGACAAAGATACGACTTGCTCTTCTAAGAAAAGCGATATCCCTTGATTTTTCATTTCCTTTACTAACGGCTCCGTCATTTCAGGGTCTAGGTAACGAAAAAGAATCGACTTTCGGCTTTCATAAAGATGGATTTGTGTTTTTCCTGATGCTAAGCCTTCAGCTATTTCGATCCCTGCTTGACCTGCTCCAATGATGGCAATTTTTTTTGCATCCATGATCTTTTGCTGAAGAGCAGCTATGTTTTGTATCTTTTTAACTGGGTGAATGAACCTTGCTTCTGCAGGAACATTTCGAAAATTTTGATTTGAACCAGTCGCCAAAATCAAACGATCAAAATCCAGTTTGTCTCCGCCTGCTAAAACGACTTTCTTTTCTTCCAATCCTATTACCGTCTTTTCTGTGTAAACATGGATACGATAGCGGTCGATCAGCTCTTCTTTGGTGATCCAAGAAAGTTGTTTTTCACTGGTGACCTTTCCTTTTACTATCAGATTGAACCCGCTGGGAATCCACCCTAACTTCGATTGCTTTTCAATCAAATATATTTCACTTGTTGGTATCAATTGGCGAAGATAAATAGCCGCATGAATCCCTGCAAACGACCCGCCGACAATTACAATGTTCATCTGTATTCCTCTTTCTTATTAAGTGTGCGACTGCCAACATGGGCTGAAATCACAATGTTCTTAAACCATGTTTACTCATTCCTATGATCCATAGCAGCGTAGCAGAAAACACTCTGTCCATCCTACCGTGTGACTAGGTCTGCTTCTCAGTAATAAATTAGTTGACCTAATTGAAGAGTATCATTTCTGAAGAGATGTTTCAAAAAATGTACTCTTAGAAAGGCAAAAAACCCGCCTTTTGCGTACCTCTGTCCAAATAGGAAACAGAAAAGAACGAAAAGACGTGTTTTAGCGTGTGTAATGTAATAGTTAGAATAGGCAAAACATTTTTATGCTGACAATTTTTAATGCTTTAATGCTTCAACCACTACTTCGCCCAATTGATGAGCAGATTGAGGGTTTTGCCCTGTAAGAAGACGTCCATCGATTTGAACGACTTCTGAAAAAGCTGGACCTGACTGATAGTCAGCTCCTTTTTCTTTCAAAGCATCTTCTGCTAAGAATGGTACTTCATTCGTTGTACCATTGGCTTCCTCTTCTTCATTACTGAATCCAGTCACTGTGCGTCCAGCTAAAATAGACTTTCCAGATTCATCTGTAACTGGCAACAATCCGACAACACCGTGACAAACAGCTGAGACCAGTCCTTCATTTCGATAGATTTGTGAAGCAACTTTCCCAAGATCTGTTGCTTCTGGAAAATCCCACATTGTTCCGTGGCCACCAGCATAATAAACTGCTGCATAATCTTTTGCATCCACATCATCAGGACGTAAGGTATTTCCCAAGGCCCGATTTCTGAAATCTTCATCTTTATAATAGGCCCAATCGATTTCATCCATATTCAAAACACTTTGCGGTTCTAAAGGTACATATCCGCCTTTAGGACTGACAAAATCTGCATCGATCCCATTTTTTACTAATACATCATAAAAATGAGTCAGTTCACTTAACCACAAACCTGTAGGACGCTCGATCTTTTCGTACTTTTCTACATTTGTTAATACGATCAATACTTTCATTTTTCCATCCTCTTTCTATAAAAATTGAGTTATTGATAACGTGCTTTCAAGAAATTATATAATGGACTTGGCAAATAAAGCTCTTTATATGCTTCTTCAAAAGGTTTCGTTACAAATTCATCCTCACGGTTTTCCAATAATTTCTCTGCCCAGTCAGGATCGACGATCATTTGCTGTCCAATTGCTGCAAGTTCTGCATATTTCAGTACTTGCTCTACGTCTTTGCGAGTACGGATGCCTCCGACACCAATTAAAGGGATCTTTCCTTGGATCGTGTCATGGACAGCTTCAAGAATCGACTGATCGCTGTATTTATCAGAACGGGCTCTTCGATCATACGCATTTAATGAAACATGCAGATAATCTAATTTTGTCTCACGTAATCGTTCAAGAAGCCAGATCGTGTCTTCAAAACGGATACCTGGTGTTTCATATTCTTCTGGCGAGAAACGATACCCTACGATGAATGGTTTTTTTGCATATTTTTCAACCGTTGAGAAAACCGTTGTTAATAATTCGTCAATAAAACGATAGCGATTTTCTAAGCTACCGCCCCATTGATCCTCTCGTCTATTCGAATGCGGAGAGAAAAATTGTTGGATCAAATACGTATTTGCTCCATGCAACTCGATACCATCAAATCCTGATTCAATCGCTCTGCGTGTGGCTTCGCCAAATGCTTGGATTGTTTCTTTGATTTCATTTTCACTTAATGCTCGCGGTGTTTCTGCATCAGGTCGTTCCGCTGCAACTGCACTTGCAGATACAGGCTGTTCTCCGGATAGAGTAGCTCGACTAGTCATTCGTCCACCGTGGAAAATCTGAACAATCGCTTTTGCACCTTCTCCTTGGATTGCTTTAGCTAGTTCACTTAACCGAGGAATCATTTCATCGTGAGCGATGCTCAGTTCGCCTGGCCAGCCTTTTCCGATATCTTGGACATTTGCAGCACCAGTAATAACAGCACCAAGTCCTTTAGAACGTTGTTTATAATAAGTGATCTCATCTTCGGTGATCACTCCATTGAAGAAGCTGAGTTGTGTCGTCATAGGCGACAGCATCAATCGGTTCTTCAATTGAACTCCTGAAGGTAAAATAATTGATTGATCAAATTGTGACATTGTCATTCCTCCCATAATTCGCTCTGATTAACCTATCGAGAATCATTTATCATTAAACCACTCGGTTAGTTGCACATGCAACTAATTTGCTTAAAAAAATTTTTATTTTTTTTGTAACTTATCTGTTGCTTCATTCATTATCTCGGCTAATTCTTTACTTGCTTCATTTCCCAAGACTGCTTTGTACGACTGATGGAGTTCTTCCCAGCTACCATCGACTTCCTTAGTAAATTGGCGTCCTTGTTCTGTAAGATAAACTAATGACAAGCGCCCTTCGCTAACTGTTTTGACGTATCCTTTATATTCTAATTTTTCAACAAAACGAGCGATTGTTGAAGGCGCAGAATAGAGCATTTGTGCAATATCTTTTTGCGGTATACCATCTTTTTCTTTTAATATCAATAAAATAAATCCATAAGTTGGTGCCAGACCTGTTTTTCTAAACGCTTCATCCGCTAATTTATTCAATAGGCGATCTAGCTTTTTCACGCTAAAGAAAAGACATTCATCCAACGCTTTTTCAATTGGCTTTTCCATTTCATCCCCTCCATTGGCGTACATATCATAGTATGATTTTTATTTTTTGTCAAAAAACACGGAGTAATGACCGCCTCCTCTGTTTAGTTTTGAGAAAAAGAAGTTGTGACAAAAAATGTGTCACAACCTCTCGGTAATACGTTTCAATCAAATAAGCTTTTCTTTATTTACTTCCATCACAAATGCTTCATATGGTCGTAACTCGACTTTGCCGTCTGGTAACTGTTTCAGAGGATAATTTGACACAATAATCCTTAAAGCTTCACGTGGAACAGTGAACACCTGTTTTTCACTGGACATATTGCAAACAACGAGCCATCGCTGGTCTTCATATATGCGAGAATAGGCAAAGACATGCTCTGGCGTCTCTTCTACTAATTCATAGTCTCCCCAGACGATGATGTCATGTTTTCTACGCAAATCGATCAATTTCTTGTACATATAAAAAACAGAATCTTGATCTGCTAACGCTTCTTCTGCATTGATTTCTTTATAATTTGGGTTGACTCGAAGCCATGGAATTCCAGTAGTAAACCCAGCATGTTCACGGGCGTTCCATTGCATAGGCGTCCTAGCATTGTCTCTTCCTTTCGCATTGATTGATTCCAAGATTTCCTCTTTTGTAAATCCAGAAGAAATCCTTTCGTTATACATATTGATTGTCTCAATATCTTTTGCTTCCGAGATATCATCAATTGGGCAATTCGTCATGCCTAATTCTTCTCCTTGATAAATATAAGGAGTGCCTTTCATCATATGAAGCAAGATAGCAAACATCTTGGCACTTTCTTTTCGATACAAATCGTCATTTCCCCAACGTGAGACGATTCGAGGCAGATCATGATTATTCCAAAATAAACTATTCCATCCTTCATCACCCAAAGAAGTTTGCCATTTCGATAATACTTTTTTCAGTTCAGAGATACTTAAAGGTTTCAAATCCCATTTGTCTTTGCCTTCTTGCTGATCTAATCCTATATGTTCGAATTGGAAGATCATGGATAATTCCTTTCTTTTAGGATCGGAATAAAGTTTAGCAATCTCGGTAGTTGCTCCCCATGTTTCGCCAACGGTCATCAGATTTTTGTCGCCAAAAGTTGCTTGATTCATTTCCTGAAGATACTCATGCAGTTTAGGTCCATTACTTGTGATTTCTTTATCCGGTTCTTTGCCAATCATATCGATCACGTCCATACGAAAGCCACCAATACCTTTGTCGATCCAGAAATTCATCATTTGATAAATCGCTTGGCGAACCTGTTTGTTTTTCCAATTCAAATCAGGTTGACGCTTGCTATACAAGTGCAGAAAATATTGCCCTGTTTGCTCATCCAACTGCCAAGCAGGTCCACTGAATATCGAGCGCAATCCATTAGGCTCCTCTCCATTGACTGGATCACGCCAAATATAGTAGTCACGATAAGGATTTTCTTTATTTTTACGTGCCTCAATGAACCACGGGTGTTCATCAGAAGTATGATTCACCACCAGATCCATAACGATACGGATGTTTCTTTTCTTTGCTTCTTCAATCAGTTCCTCCATTTCTTCCATCGTACCGAATTCTGCCATGATTGCTTGATAATCGCTGATATCATAGCCATTGTCATCATTTGGAGACTCGTACACCGGCGAAAGCCAAATCACATCAATGCCCAAATATGCCAGATAATCCAATCTGGAAATAATCCCTCGCAAGTCTCCAATCCCATCTTGATTTGAATCTTGAAAACTTCTTGGATAGATTTGATAAACAACTGAATGGTGCCACCATTTTCGTTCCATGATTTTCCTCCTATAAATGGATGTTACTATTTTTCGCTTAATCATCTAGTTTAGTTTCTTCTACCAAAAATTGTAACGCTTTCAAATAGTCATTGCACCTTGTTATCGGTAACAGAATAAAACAAAAAAACAGCTGAGGAAATTTCCTCAACTGTTTTTTGAAAGGATTGATTGATGCAGGGAAGAACGCTGATTTCACAACCTCTTTATAAACGGTGTTCACTCAGCTGTCCCTCGGTATTAGCTCCAAAAACGGCAAAATAGGAGGAACTATTTTTTCGTTTTTTTCTCTAATACTCAGGCCAGAACGCTGATTTCACAACCTCTTTATTTCACATTCAATATCCACATGAATCCCACGAATACAAAGAACAGACCATACATGATTGGAGATACTTCTTTTCCTCTTTTAGCCGCTAACATCGTAATTGGATAGAAAATAAAACCTAATGCAATCCCATCTGAAATACTATAAGTTAAAGGCATGCCAATCAAGATCAAGAAGGAAGGGATCGCAATTTCTAATTTTCCCCATTCGATTTGACGTAATGATTGAGCCATCAAAACACCTACCATGATCAATGCTGGTGCAGTTACTTGTGAAGTAACAACTGACAGTAATGGAGAAAAGAACAAACCTAACAAGAAGAAAATCCCTGTAGTAATAGCTGTGATTCCTGAGCGTCCTCCAACAGCAATCCCAGCTGATGATTCTACGAATGCACCAACAGGAGAAGTACCTAATAAGGAGCCCGCAAGCATAGCTGTTGAATCAGAAGCTAAAGCTTTCCCTACACGAGGCATCTTGTTGTCTTTCATAAAGCCTGCTTGATTTGCTAATCCAACTAAAGTTCCTGCTGTATCAAAGAAAGTCACAAGCAAGAATGTTAGTACTACGACCCACATTTGAAGAGAATTGATGTCCCCTACATGTTTTAACGCAACTAAAAATGTTGGTTTCAAACTTGGTGCTGCAGCAACAATTTCAGAAGGCATTGGAATCAAACCTGTGACCAGACCTAAAATCGTTGTAGCTGCCATCCCGATGAAAATGCCACCTGGTACACGTCGAACAAGCAAGATAGCCGTGACGACTAATCCAAAAATCGTCAACCAAGTAGAACCAACGTTGAGTGATCCTAATCCTACTAATGTAGATTCATTCGAAACGATGATCCCACCTTCGCTCAGACCAAGGAAAGCAATAAATAGACCGATACCACCAGAAATCGCATATTTCAAATCTGCTGGGATCGCATCAATGATCATTTCCCGCAGTTTGAAGATTGTAATCAAAATAAAGATCAAAGAAGCAACGAATACGCCGGACAATGCTGTTTCCCATGGGATCCCCATCCCTAAACAAACAGAATAAGCAAAGAAAGCATTGATCCCAAGAGCAGGTGCCGTTCCAATTGGATAACGGGCTAATACCCCCATCAAAATACAGCCGATTGCACTGGCTAATGCAGTCGCAGTGAACACCGCTCCTTCATCCATTCCAGAAGCGCCTAATACAGTTGGATTTACAAATAAGATATAGGCCATTGAAATAAATGTCGTAAATCCTGCCAGTACCTCACGTTTTACCGTGGTATTCAATTTTTCTATTTCGAAGTAGGAAAGTATTTTTTCCTTCATCTTCCATCCCCCTAAATCCGAACATTATAAATAAAGTCCGTTAAAATTTCGATTGATTAATAAAACAACGTGTTTTATCATATACTAAAACAAAACATAAGTAAACAAAAAATTCGGATTTTAAGCAAAATCCGAACGTTCCATCTGTTCAAATCCCTTTATCTCAAAGTCCATGAACATTCACTTTGGATCAAAAGAATTTCTTTATTGTGTTAAAAAAGTTTCTTCATTCTAGTATCAAAATCAATAGTGTGATTTGACTTTACCATTTCGTTTCTGCTCTTCTTTGATGAATTCTTTTGTATCGACAGGATTTAGGTTATTTAGTCCGCCAAAACCTGTATCGACCATTTTTCCCCAGCCTTTTGTCTTCTTTTTCCCTGATTTGAGATTCCTTGCTCGAAGCTTCTCACTATGTTTTGCTCGCCGATACTTCAAATAACCTTCTAGCCTTCCCATTAGATCCACTGTTTTTCCTCCTTTTTATTCAATCAGACGACTCAGCTTTTCCTATAACAAAATAATTGCCTTCAGGGTCCGAAAAATTGAAAGTCAAGACGCCATTGTTGTCTGTGATTTCTCCAGGTTCGTCCATGTTCTCGTAAATAGTTTCAAATTCATCCGTAAAAAAGACTAAAGAAGGTGGCGGTCCCAATACTTCTGGTGAAAACTTCTGCACAAATACTTTTGGAAATATACCTAATTCTAATTCTTTTGAGATACTCAGCACAATACTCTTAAATTCTTCTGGCAATTCGATCGTTTCTGAAATTTCTGCACCAATTTTTTCTACAAAGAATCGGCAAATCATCTCTACGTCATTGACATAAAGCATCACACGTGTTTTTTGTATCATCGTTTGACCCTTCTTTCTAGTTGATTTTCTTTCCTGTCTATAAACTGATTCCATTATATCACGAAAGCGCGAACACCTTGTGTTTGATCCTATTCAAGAAAAATAAAGCAATAGTTTCTAGACTTGCTTTCCTCCACAAACTTTTTTTACAAAAAAAGAACGGCAATGAATGCCGCTCTTCTTTTTTCGATTCTTTTATAATTCTGCTTCTGATTCATCTTTGGTTAGTGTGTGTCTGACACTGGACACGCCAAATGTTTGATCGATTTTTTCCTTCAACGCTTCGATTGCCTGTGCGCCGCGTGCCGCTTGTTCAGCATTGATGGATTCAATGACCAGCACCGCTGCTTGCGTTTCTTCCGTCAGCATCGTTCTTTGGGCTTCACGCCAGTTGAGACAGCGACAGATTGCTCCTTGTTCATCATAGTAGATGATTTCTTCCGGAAGTGCCGGAGCATCGGAATCTGCACCTAAAGGCAGGAATGATTCGCCACCTTGGGCTTTTCCTAGATGCAGATTTCCTGAAATCTTTTCGATATCTTCTCCGCCGCAAGGTACGCCAAAAGACAAGGAAATACTATTATAAATATCTACAAGCGGATTGATTGGGAAAAATTCCCGTTCTTGATTTGCACGTTTCAGTAAAGCTTCAATAGAAGAACGTGCACCTTTTTTAGTCTTGAATGTGGTAAAAGCCTGACGCCACTGAGCAATGACTTCGTTTTGGCTGAATGTTTCTTCCGTAAGGTAATTTCTTGCTTCTTTTGCCGCGCTATTCAATAATTGATGATACATTTCTTCATTTTCTTCTGTTACGTGATTATCGATACCACTCACGGATAAGATTTCGATGGTTGCTTCAGGAAATACTTCCCAAAAATTGGCATCCACTATTACTTTTTTCATATGTTCACACCTCTTGATTAGAATAATTGCTTGATGAATAGATAGTCTGTTTGGGGATCATCTCCCATATAAAAAACATGTTCACTGTACTTGGTAAATCCTCTTTTGCGATAGAAAGCGAGCGCAGCATCGTTGTGTTCCCACACACCGAGCCAAATGGCTGTTTTTTGCTTTTCTTTTGCTTTTTTGATAGCTGTATCTAGTAAAAATGTACCAATACCTTGATGTTTAAATTTTTTTCGTACATAGATTCGCTCGATTTCTAAAAAATGATCATCCATTTCCTCAGATTGACTCGTTCCTATATTTAGTTTCAGGTAACCCGCAGGCTCTTGGTCCATACTTACTAGTAAAAAATCAGTTTCTTTCTCTTTTAGCTCTTCTGTAAGTTTTTCTGGCGCATAAGCTTGTCTCAAGTAAGCAGCTAAATGCTCCGGCGAATTATCTTTTCCAAATGTATCTGTAAATGTTTCGATACTGATTTGTTGTAGTAAGTCTACATCTGAAGGCGTCATTTCTCGAATTTCGTATTTATTCACGGCTTCTTCCTTTCAATAGATCCTTTTATTACCTTTTTTGACAAAATTCCAATCTTCGCTAACATTCTTGCATACTTTCTTTAAAAGATATTCCAATTGTTTTGCTTCCTCGTCAGACAGACCATTTAATGCGACTGCATTAGAGTAGTTGTTTTCTCGGATGATGAAAGGATAGATTTCTGCTCCTTTTTTAGTCGGATAAAGTTTCTTGATTTTTTTATTTTCTTTATCTTCCAAACGTTCGATCATCCCATTGGATTCTAATTTCTTGATTGCTCGTGCAGTCGTTGTACGATCTACTTTGATCATTTCTGCTAGTTTTTCTTGGATGATTCCTGGATTTTCGCAAATACGTACTAAATAAAGATACTGCCCTCTTGTTAAATCAACTTCTTTGAATTCGATATTGCTGATAGAATCCAACGCTCGGGCAATCATTCCAATGTCTCGAAGAATTTCAGCCATTTCACCCCACCTTTATTTTGTTTGTAAGACTAGTTTACCTCTTTTTGTTGCAAATGCAACTATTTTTTAATAAAAGAACGAGTTCTTTTTTAGAGAACTCGCAGAGTAAACAGCTTTCTTCTTTTACGAAAAAACTCAATCGCAATAGAGCTGATTTTTGTTTTCTAAAATAAGCAACTGCTTCTTTGTTGTTCGTTTTTCTGATAGCTTTGGCAGCTCTTCTATACTAAAAAATCCCATGTCGGAAGTTTCATTGTTCTCAATAAATTTTGCATCTTCGTCGTGGATCGTACAAGCAAAAACAAGCTTATAATACTGAAAAAGCTGCGGAATATCTTTTTGTTTATTCGTATCAAAAACCGCTTGCAGCTGAGTAGATTCTACTGTTAAACCCGTTTCTTCATAGACTTCTTTCCGCACGTTTTCTTCAGGGGACAAACCTATTTCGGCAAATCCGCCTGGCAGTGACCATTCTCTCGTCCGTTTATCTTCGATTAGTAGGATCTTGCCGTCCTTTCTGATATAGGCACGAACATCGACTTTTGGTGTGGGATGACCTTCTTCAATAACTGTAAGTGCTTTTATTTCTTCGAAAGTTTCTTTTCCTATTTCACTGATCAATTCCAATGAGATCGTCCGAATCTCTTCAAATCGTTCTTTATCGAATACATCTTTTCCATAATACAGACCAGCTTGAGAAAGTGCGAGCAGTCTTTTGTATTGGGCCAACTTGTTATTCATTCTCTTCCCTTCTTTTCAGCAAATGTATGACTATGTAATCAAGTATAGAAGACTGACCTAATTACGGCAAATAAACACAAGGAAATCGGCAATAAATAAAAGAATATGAAAAAACATTTTAGAACAAAAAGACATTTGGCTCCTCTGGGGACCAAATGTCTTTTTTATTACCTGTCACTATCAAACCATTTCTTCGTTACTTATTGTCATTGATTTCTTTTTCTAATTTATCCAATAGTGGAGTGTAATCTACTTGAGTATAGTCTGTTACATCAAATTCATATAGTGTTCCTAACTGAAATTCGTCATATTTTCGGTCAGTGATGATTTTTTTGAATGCTTCTTTCGTAATATGATTCGTCCCTTTCGATCGATCTTCCAATATGTCGCCATAGTGATAATGATCCATGATATAGCTCAAATGACGATCTGGTTCACGATCACGTTTGTACCGACGTTGCCATAACACTTCAAAGTCTGCTGTTAGGCGAATCGTCATTACCTGATATCCGTATCTTTCTGCTAATTCTTGGAGTCGAGTTTTTTGCTTATCACTAAAAGGATACTCTGACACAATCACTTTCTTTCCTGCTTCCATATACAGATCAAGTGCTTTGTAATAGAAAGGATAAACTTTCGTCCTTTCTTGTTTCGCCCGTTCTTCCAAGTTGTTAAAACCGATGGATTCTGCATAATATTCCTTGATTTCATCGAGCGTGATGGCATACATATCTGGAAATCGTTCCCGTAGTTTATTCATAAGATATGTTTTTCCTGTACCAGGACTACCAGCTAGAAGAATGAAATACTTTTTCATCTCATTTGTTTCCTAAGTTAATTGGACTTTCCAAGTTCATAAACAGTCCAATCTTATGCTTGACAATTTCTTTTACTGCTTCATTTGCTGGAATCACATTATGGCGAAGAGACTTGTTGATTTCTGTTTCACTAAAGGTTCCTTTAGCCACTTTTGTCCAGTTGACTAAAAGCTCCGTTCCAACATTGAATTTGCGGATCCCGTTATTGATCAATTCGGGATAATCTTCTTCTTTCACACCTGTTCCGCCATGGATAACGAGGGGGACATCGACTACTGCATCGATTTCTTTCAGCAAGGGAATGTTCACTTCTGTTTTTGATTTGAATTGTCCATGATTCGTACCGATAGCAATAGCTAATGCATCCACACCTGTAGCTTCTACAAATTTCACTGCGTCTTCCGGTCTTGTATATACTTTGTCATTTTCAGCGACATGGATTCCTTCTTCTGTACCGCCGATCGTCCCAAGTTCTCCTTCTACGGAAACACCGTGTGCATGGGCATATTCTACCACTGCTTTCGTCTTCAAGATATTTTCTTTGAAAGGCAGATGGGACCCGTCATACATGACAGAAGTATATCCGCTATCGATTGCTTCTTTGATATCATCAAAGTCTCGGGCGTGGTCTAAGTGCAAGACTGCATCAACCATTTCTTCTTCTGCAATAGCTGTCATTACATTGACTAACACATGCATACCGATATATTTTGCGGTGTCGACACTTGTTTGAATAATGATTGGCGAACCCATTTCTTTTGCTGCGCCTAGCATGGCAGGAAGCATTTCTAGGTTATGCGTATTAAAAGCTCCAACTGTAAAATTCAACTCTTCTGCTGTTTTTGTTACTTCTTTCAATGTTGTATACATTTTTTATTGCCACCTTATCTTTTTATTTGTTTCCTTTGATCGTTACTTGTTTTGCAATTTGTCGCATCACATCCATTTTGCCCATGTAGTAATCGATCCCTTGATCATCACCCGCACGAGCAGCATCTGCACGCTTCTGATTATAGAGGCTCATCAGTTTTTTATACCCATCTCCGATCGTCTGTTTATTTTCCAAGCTCTTTTCTAAATATTGGATGGCTTGATCGTTCTCATACAATTCAGAAAATTTAAGTCCAACTTGTTCGTAAAGTTCCGCTAATTTGGGCTTCTCTTGGGTCGTTGAAATCTCTTGGTTTAATTGTGTAATCTCTGATTGAATCTTTTCGGTCACTTCTGGCGAGAGGATTTTTTCCTCTTTTATCGATCTTTTTTTTGGTTCATTTTCTTTTTTCTTAAAAAATCCGAACATCATTTTCCCTACTTTCAATTAAAATGCTTTCAAAATTGGGCTTAAGATCCAAGCGTATAAGAGTGCGGCGGCTACTGTATCTACATCGGTTGCTGTAGCATTGATGAATCCCATCGAATTAAAGATCGTTACTAGCAAAGCAGGCAATAATGTAATAAAGAAGCCATGAGCAATACCGCCAATGATCGCTCCTCGACGTCCGCCAACTGCGTTACCAAATATCCCCGCTGTTCCTCCGGCAAAGAAATTCGTTAGCATACCTGGTAAAATCATCGCTAAGCCGAACATCGGCAAAGTGAACATGGCAATAATCGTACCGATTGTTGTCGTAATGAAACCTAAAATAACAGCATTTGGGCTATAGGGAAAGAAAACTGGACAATCTAAGGCAGGAATCGCATCAGGAACTAATTTCATAGCTATCCCTCGAAATGCCGGCACGATTTCACCTAACAGTAGACGTACGCCAGCTAGCAATACATACACACCCACTACGAATTGGATGGCTTGTAAAAAGGCAAACATGATATAGTTTTGATCTCCTGATAATTCAGAAGCGAATGGTTCACCTGCAAACAAAACAGTGATGATATATAGTGGGACCATCACGACCATGACAGACAAATACGTATCTTGCAGAAACTCGAAATGCGTGGGCAATTTGATCTCTTCAATCGATTTTTTATTTTCACCTTTCTCACCAAAAAGTTTAGCCACGCCAGCTTCAAATAAGTATCCAATCGTACAAAAATGCCCTAAAGCAATATCATTCGATCCTGTAATCTTACGTATAATTGGTTGCGCTACTGCTGGCATAGCAATGGCGAAACAAGCTCCGATAAAACCACCGACTAAGATCAATACGATCCCTCGCAGACCAGCGAAATAACCAAAGACCGTCGTCATCGTCGCCATCCATAAAATGGCTTGACCAGTTAGAAAAATGTACTTCCATTTTGTGAAACGAGCCAAAATAATATTGAATACAAAAATCGCTAAGAACGTCAGTGCAATATCTCTACCTAAACCTAAATCATTCATTGCTTGACCATTGATAGACTCAATAGAAGGAATGATTCCTTGCATATGAAATCCTTCAGTAAAAATTTTCCCGAAATAAGTTAAACTTCCAACGATGATACTCGAACCGGCACTCAACACTTGGAATCCTAGGAGTGTCTTTAACGTGCCAGAAATGACTTGTCCTGCTGATTTCTTCTGCAGCAGTAGACCCAACATAGCAATCAATGCAATGGTGATCGATGCCTGAGTCAAAATATTTTCGATGATAAAATTGATAACGCCCATGTTTTTATCCTCTTTTCTTTTTTATTTAGATAACTCCCTTATCTTGTAGAACTGGGGTGATTTTTTCTTCAATTTCATTTTTCGAGACAATATTTTTCAAATAGATCATCGCTGTTTTAGGATCGACTGAGAATTTTTCGAACTGCGAGCGAAAATTTTCTGCTGTGATGATCACATCTGGTTTCATGGACACTGCAGAAGAAATATCACAATGGTCCAGTTTGGCTTCTACTCCTAATTTGTTCAAAACATCCTCAGCAGACATCTGTGCTGCAAAACTACTTCCTAAACCTGCGCCGCATACGAATAAAATGTTTAATTTGTTCATCTTTGTTCTCCCCCGTATCATTTATTATTTCTCAACTACTGAAAAAGCAGTTGTTTGAAATCTTCAACATTTGTGCACTCGATCAATCGATCCAACTTCTCTTCATTGTTGATCAGTTCGATCAGTTCTTTCATGATGTTCAGATGCGAGTAGGAATCTACTGCCGCTAAACAAAAAATAATCTTTACTGGATCCATTTCAGGATTACCGAAATCGATTGGTTGCTCAATCGTAGCTACGCTGACTCCTAACTTATTGACCCCCATCTTCTGGTCGAGCATGGGCTAGCGCCATGTGTTTGCCAATCACGATATATGGCCCGTATTCATTCACTGCGCGAATCATCGCTTCGACATAGCGTTCTTCAACAATGTTTTCTTTGACCAATGGTTTAGCAGCTCGTTCAATCGTTTCCTCCCATGTAGCGGCTTTTTCTTTGATCATGATATTGCTGTCCGTCAAAATATCTTTTAACATAGGCTGGATCTCCCTTTTGTTGATTTCTAGATTGTTTATTTCAAATAATTTTTCCAACTTGCCATAGATGATGCGATCTACTCGGCCACCACTTTCTTCCATGACACCGATTATTTGAGTGAATAACTGCGTTGATTCATGACTGTTAGGTTTTAACCGCTGCAGTTCTTCATTTCTTTTCAAAAAGTCTTCTATAACTAAAATATTCGTCTCAGTCAAAATTGGATCGATAACTAAAAGCGGCTTATTTCGATAATTCAATTGAAAGGTGCTGAAAACCAGATCGACATCCAGTTTATCCACTAATTCGATTTCTTTTGAACTTAAAACTGCAGTAATCTCGATTTGAGGAAATTTTTCTTTCAGATTTTCTGCTAACAGATTCCCGGTAGCCATGCCGTGATTACAGACAACAACTGATTGATAAACATAATTCAGGTCTCGCTTGATCACACTGGCAATCGTCGAAAAGTGGATGACAAGAAAAGCTATCTCGTCCTCCAGTATCTTGCCGCCGATTACTTCTTCGATCGTAGGAACAAAATGAGTGACTGCGCGGTGGATTGGAAAATAATTTGTACGGATGTTTTCTTTCAATGGATTCATGACTTGAATAGCATGCTTGATTCTTATGATCAGTGCAGCCATGTGTTTATAGAGATTTTCGAATAAAGCTTCTTCTTTTAGATGAAAAGGTATGTGTGTCTCGTTCTCTACAAATTGGATCAATTGGATCGTTAGTAGTTGAGCTTGTACCCACTCAATCGAATTGGAGATATCTCTAGCATTGAACGTCTCGATAGTGAAACGAAGATAATTTCTTTCTACTTGTGGAACATTGTCCAATTGAAATTCCGTGATCATGTAGTCAATAAATGCAGAGAAGCTGCTGTCTTTTATTTCTGTATTTTTCCAATTAATGGCAGAGATGAATTCATGTTTCCTGATTCGTTGGATCCAGATCAATGTAAAAAGCAGAATTTGCTTTTTATAAATATCATCCTCTTGTTTTAACAACTTATTGGAATAGATCTCCTCTATTTTTTTGATTTCCGCCAAAGGAAAATAATGGAAAAAGATTTTTTGAGCCGGTGTTAGTTGTGCATCTTGATTCATAAAGAAGTCGGTCATCCCCAGATTCTGATTGATAAAATCATAGATCATCGTACGGATAGATCGTTCTGAACCTTTATAAACCAGTCCCTGCTTTCCATAACTGACGATCTCGATTCCATAACTGACCAGTGTTGCTCGTAATCGTCTCATATCTTCATCTAACGTACTTTTAGAGATTTGAAATTCTTCTTCTTTTTTGTTTAGATGGATCGGGTTTCGGCTGTAAGCAATGGCTAAAACTAAATCAAAAATACGTTCCCGCCGATTCAAAAAGCCGTCTTTCACCTCTTTTATTTCAGTTTCTAATCGAACTTGCTTGTCATTCTCCAGTTTCAACGAAAAACCTTTGTTGCGAATTGTTCTGATTTCCGGAAGCTTTTTACTACTCAACCAGATATTCGCTTCAAGAACTTCCTGACGGATCGTCCGCTGACTGACATTGAATTCAGCTGCTAGACGTTCCGCTTTTACTGGATATTGGGCTGTCATGATTCTGTGAAGTATTTCAATTGTTCTTGTTTTCATAGAAATGATCTCCTTCTGATTCCAAGTATATGGTTCCGCTTACATAATAAAAAGTAGATATTTCTGCCACTTGAAGTGGAAAGAAAGTAAGCATAGCAAACAAAAAATAAGCCGTATGCTTTTTCAACTTCTCAACGAAAAAGACATACGCCTATTATTACAAAAAAGAGGTCATGAAAAAGCTGTCCTGCATCAAGTAAGAAGAACAGCCAAACAAAAATAGTGCTTCCTATTTTTCGTTTGGTTGAGCTTATTACCGTAAATGTAAGCTTTTGAATACCATTTAGTGGAAAGGTTGTGACAGAGAGGTTCAGCCTTGAGCGATAAGAAGCGATTTTGAAAAATAGCTTCCCATATTTTACAAAATCGTGCCTTATTGCCGATAGGCTATCTCTGGAACACCGTTTATTCAGAAAAAGGAGCTGCGACAAAATTTTTGTCACAGCTCCATTCATAAATATTTCCTGTCAATCCAGCATAATCGGCTGAATAAAATCGG
>NZ_KV815631.1:54728-79871 GCF_001814285.1 Enterococcus sp. HMSC076E04
AATCGGCTGAATAAAATCGGCCTGCCATCTTTTTCACTAGTCAGATACGACGAGAATGTTTGCTTTCTTATCCCTTTTGAAATGTCCCCCCAAGAGTTAAATTTGGGGGTCATTGCTATTTAGATGCTATTTTTTATTGTCACTTTTCTTTTTAAATGTCAAAAAATTTTGTTAAGTTTAGCATATAAAAATATTGTAGAGTTTAGTTACAACGCTTAAAACATATATTGTATAATCTGATCAATTTTAGCCATGTCTTGCAATGGCAGGTTTTCTATTTTTTTGAGTCTTCGTTCCTTAAAATCAAGTGATTTTAATTGAGAAATAAGTACTTGTCCTTTTATATCTAGCTCTTCTGGTAATGAGTAACGTGTCGGTAAATTCTTTATCGTGGAAGTAATCGGACATATGACCGAAAACATTGTTTTACGATTAAACTCATAACGAGAGACGACTAGTCCTGGTCGTCTGTTTTGAATTTCTTTTCCTATCGAAGGATCAAAATCAATCCACACAATATCACCTTTTTTAGGAATATAAATTCTTTCTTCTGACACTATAACCTTTCTCTCCCTTCAGGAGTTAAATCTTCCCATTCGTCTTTTTCATAATATTCGGCCTCTTCTCCACCACTAAATGGATCTTCAATTTTTGGAACTAACGTAATTGTCCCATCGTCAGAATATACAACGATATATTCTTGGTTTTCTGAAGGTTTCTTTCCGTTATCAGAAGGTAAAGTAACCACTACAGAACTTCCTTGTAATCTAGATTTTGTAACAAGCATCATCATCACCTCTTCAGTAAAAGTATACTACACAACACTAAGTAACGCAAAAGTACCCTTTGTAAACTAGATGGAGAAATGATCAAAAGCATTTTGAGAAATGGTGCACTTTGAAAAATTAGCAGCTTGGAAATGGAGACAAATGTTTTCTATTTCTATACAAAAATAGACAAAAGTAACAACCTACACTCTTCGTAAAGAGGCAAGGGATACCTTTGTCTACAGTCTGACAGCTCAACTTTTTAGTGAGCTGTTTTATTTATTTGTCAATCCAGCATAATCGGCTGAATAAAATCGGCCTGCCATCTTTTTTCTTTCTCAGAAAAATCAAAATACCATATCTGAGAGAAATACTGTCGTTGCGTCGTACTTCCTGAGATCAAGCGTCCATCTTTTCGATCAACTAAATAATCACAGCATCTGAAATCAATTCGGATGGCAAAACTATTCTCGTGGATCTGTCGATAATTTCCTACTTCCTGAATAGTTACTTTTTTAGTATGATTTCTTACACCGTCTGCTTTGTTTTTTTGCAGAACTTTCTGATGTTCGGCAAACAGCTTGTCTGTATAACAGCTTCTGGCTTTTTCAGGAGTTTCTTCTTCCCAAGCGGATTGGATCTTCATGAATATCTTTTGGATTTCCAGAAACTGTGCTTTCTTTTCTTTAGCCGTTCCTGACATGCGGGACAATATCTCCGCTTTCAGCCTTTTCTTTTGTCTTTTATTCTTGACGATAGAAAAAGCGGAAACCCCTCCTACTGACAAAACAGCTAATGCAAGAAATCCCGTTTGCTCATAACTAGAAGGACCTGTACTTGGACCATAATACCCATAAGAATCTCTGCCGTAAGAACGACTGCCAAAATAACTGCCCCCATATGAACGACCGCCAAATGAACTTCTGCCCGAACTTCGACCGCTAGATGTTCCGCCGCCATGACCACCTGCGACAGCGAATCCTTGGGTAGGCAAAGCAAACAAACATAACCCCACTAACAAAATGATTGCTAAATAATTGATTTTTTTCATTGTCTTCCTCGTTATCTTTTATTACAAAAAACTATTTTTATCATAGCCTTGCCGAAAAGAAGAGTCAATAACCAGATGCATAAACTGTTTTTTTAGCAGTTTTGTCTTAATTTACTCATTGAGTAACAGCGGACAGACATATGTGTTGGCAGCCCATATTTCCTCTATCTTCAGCATGAACAAGCTGGCAGACAAAAGATCTGCGCTTCCTCCAGGAGAGATTTGGTTTTCCTGACAAAAGTGCAACAGTGCTATAAATGGACGATTTGGTAAAGCACTTTGACTAGCAGCATGAGCAAGTTTTTGCATTTCCACTAACGTTTTCTGATCACTGCGATGCAATACGCAGGTGTCATCTAAGGAACTCATCAAAACTAACAACATATGCATTTGTTTCTGTACATCAGAATCATTATCTAGCTCCTTAGCAGCTTGGATTGCAAGCCTGATATGCGGATAACCCAACACTGCTTCTTCATATGCACCATTTACGCCGTATTTTTGCTTCACCGTATGCCCATGAGTGGTTTTTTTATGACGATATTTTGTATCAGGAAAAGCAGCAAGCTTGCTGACATCACCGAGTATTTCCGTTAAAGAAAAAGGCTGTTCCATACTGATTTTTTGTGCAGTCACACTGGTCAATAGCCCCATTGCCCAAATCGCTCCTTTATGGGTATTGATGCCATCTGTAGCAATCAACATCGCTTTTTCCGCTTTCCGTCCAATCTCAGCAATCTTTTCTCTTAACTCCTGATCGATAGCATGTTGCCATGCTATTTGAGCCATTTCTTCAAAAAAAGGAGTCAGCGTCTTCGCAGACTTAAGAAATAAAGCATAGTCCATATCGGAATGTGCACCCGCATCCAGTGCATCCACTAATCCAGGTTTTGGGCTTAATGTTACTTCTGCGAGCAATGCTTCCTCTACCAACGCAGCGAGTTGCTGAGTCACTGCTTTTTTTCGTTCGTCATTTATCATGACACTCACTCCTTCTTTCTATTACTTGTTGAACCCTTTTTTGATGGCTGCCCAAATGATGTGAAGCAACCAGCTTAAAGCAAATGCACAACTTGCCGTCATTAGATAAGCTACAAGAATCATGACTCCTGAAGGTAACTGCAGCCAACTATCTTTAAACAATAACAACAGTACTTGGAACACAAATACATTGGCTAAATACGTACGGTAAGCATAAACAGACAACCATTTGAACAATGGTAATTTTGGCGAATCATTTACAATCATTTTTGAAGCGCCCATGAAGACAGCAAAGATGATGACTAAGCTGTACAAACTTTGGATCGTATTCAAGTAAGGCGCATTCGCAAAGCTCAAGTCTCCTGGATGTGCGAGCAATGAACGGACAGAAAAGAACGCGATAACTAAGCCAACAGGTAAGAAAAGATAACGTACTCTGTCCAAATATTGATAGACTTTTTCGTGATAAACAAATGCGGCTACCCCATAAATCCCGTAAATCATGAAACTAGCAACAAACCGATCTAACAAGTACCAGCTGTCATGATAAGGACCAGTCAATACTTGTGTTTGATAGAACAGATACCATGCAACATATAAAATCGTTGAACCAATCAATACTGGCCATACATATTTTTTATTAGCAAATACTTTGTAACCGAGCCAAACAAAAAACGGCATGAACAATTGAATCTGCAGCATCATCACGGTATACCATAAATGAGGCGCTCCATCACCTGTGACATATTTCAGTAAAAAGCTTGCAGTATCCGTATACGGAGTTTGTTGTTGGACTGCTGGAAATAGCCAAAGATAAGCCGTCGTCCATAGAAGATACGGAACGACTAGTTCAAAAAACTTTTCTTTCAAAAATTCCCAATAAGACAAATGCTGACTTGTTTTTACCATATTATAGACAATTGCAAAAATAAACATTGGTGCTGTGTATTTAACGATGACGTAAAAGGTACCAAGAAAAGCTGTATTTGTTGCGCTGTGGCTGTTTGCCAAAGCAAAGCTCAATATCGTTTGCATCATAACAGCCGTTACAGCTGATACTTTCTGGAAGTCACTTACGTTGATTTTGATTTTTTTGTTTTCAAACATCTCTTTCTCTCTCTTTTTCTTTATTACCAAAGTTCTTTGGTTAATTTAGGTCCTTCGACTGTTTTCAATAGAATTTTTTTCTCTGGCTCTCTCAAATACTCTTTTAGTGAAAATCCGCCTTGCCGAGTCACTACTTGGGTATCGAATTGCTCAAAAAAAGCAGGATGCGATCGAATTGCCTGAATTGGCAATTCAATCGGAGAATCTGCGTACAGCAGCAAATCAAAATCACTGGTTTCTTTTACTGCCGGAATCCCAGTTGATAATTCAAATCCTAAGCTGCCGCCGATTCCCCACTTGCATCCTGATAATATGTTTCTAGCAGCATGAAATTGCTGATAAACAGGATAATCCATGATTTCCTCTTGTCTATACGATTCTTGTTCGATGATGTCCCACGGATGAATGACTTGTTTGACAGCATGTTTTGAGATTTCTGTTGCCCATCTCTGATTGCGGGCAGGGCCACGTAATCCAATCGGTAGTATTTCGGCGTGATCTGTCAACGCACGACGGACTGTTCCGAACATCTTTTCAGTGAGAACGACCCATTCAGGCAAGGGAAACCTTTCTATTTCATGTTTATCAAAAAGAACAATATCATGTGCTTGAATCATTGTTTATGCATCCCATTCTTCGTCCATTTTGGCACGGACTTTATTTGTTTCGACACGTCCGAATGTTTTGGCTGTTTCGTTCGTGTATCGATTTGTCAGCATCGTGTCATTTGTATTGCGGACATCTTGAATGGCTTCATTAATTGCTTCGATGACATTGTTGACATTTTGTTCTGAAGCAGCTTGGTCGGTGATATCTTCTAGGAAGTGATAGATTGCTCCTAGTTTTGTATAATTATTGATATCGTAAGCGATAGCTGGAACTTTTTCAGCAGCTGCTTCGATTTCAGCAACCGAACGTTTTGTCACACGTGCAGCACTTTCTTTTGACATCGCTTGGACAGTGATTTCTTTATTGTTTAAAGCAATCAAGCGGCTTGATTGTAATCCATGCGCTAAAAATGCACCTGAAATAGCATTTCCTGCAATCAATCCAATAACTGGATGTCCAGCTTGACGGAGTTTTGCATAAGCAGCAGCACTATTAGCCAAAGCCACATGAATACCGATCAATTCTTCGTTATAGCCGTATGCTTGGCTTGGTACATCGATCACAACGACGATTGGCCGTTTCACTTTTTTATCTTTATCTTCTTCGTAAACGTGATCCAAAATTTGTCCCATGCGGAAACCTTCAACTAAACCAACTTCACCGTTTCGTACACGGTACATCGGATTTTTAGGATCAGGTACGATCGAGGTCACGATGGCTTCTTCTATGAATTTACTTGATTTACCATAATACACAGTACTGATAGAAGAAGTTGGATTTTTCATGCCAGTTAGTGCCGCAAACCAATCGTAACCAACACTTGCTGCAGCTGGTTCATTTCCTTCTGCTACTTCTGGTAAGTCCATTGATTTTGCTTGATGGTTAGCAATCGCTTCATTGTAATCGTCAATGCTCATTGGTTTTGAAAGATCCAAAGAATCAAGTAATGATAAATAAAATGCTGAGCTTTCACTGCGATGCGTGTCTTTTCGTTCGTCCATTGCTGCGATGACAGCAGCTTTGATTGCTTCTACACTATCAGTCACTAGTTCATCAATGATTTTTGATTCTACCCGTTGACGAGATCCTAATGTATTCCAAATCAAGTCTTTGTCACTAGAATCAAATTCTCGAACACCTGCTTCTTGCTCAATAACTTCTGGTCCATTCAAACCGACTCTCGCTTTTTTTGTTGCGATCAAATAACTCATCAATGCTGAAGTAATCGACATACCGCCAAATGATCCTACACGTCCTGGAATCAAACCGATGACTGGTACATATTGTTTTAGAGCAATGATTGCATTTCCGATTTCTGAAATAGATAACAGTCCGTAGTTCGCTTCTTGCAGACGAACACCGCCTGTATCTAGTACGATGACTGGAAAGATTTCATTTCCTTTTTTGTTTTCTTCTAATACATGTTCGAGTGCAGCAACGATTTTTGCACCGGAAACTTCACCGATACCGCCACCTTGGAATTTTCCTTCCATAGCGATTACTACTGCCTGTTTGCCATTGATCGTGCCACGGCTGACAACGATCCCGTCATCACTTTCAGGGACGATTCCTTGTGCTGGCAAACTTGGCGCGATGATTTGATCGAATGGACCAATCAATTCACGTCCATTGTCAAGTAGAGCGTTCACTCGTTCTCTGGCGTTTAATTCTACAAAACTATTTTTCATCTGAAAGTTCCTCCATTGCTTGCGTCAATCGTAGGTACACAACTCCTGGTGTAGCACCGAAGTCATTGATCACGATATCTGCTGAAATTGGATAACGATCAAAAAATCTCGTTAATACGTTGTTCCATACTTCGCCGAAGCCATCGCTTCCTGTACAGATTTTTACAGTAGATTCTTTTTTTTCTGTTGGAAACATCAAGATTTCCAAATCACCTGAACCGACCACTCCTACATGGATTTTCTTATTGATCGGCTGTTTCGTTGGATATTTATAAGCTAATTGTTCCATGGATCTCTCCCCTTTTTGTAAAACAGAGCATACACGTTCTGCTTATTCGTCTTTCTTCTTCCATCTGGGTAAATGGCGACAAAAGGTTTTCCTCGCCAATTTTATGACCAAGTTCTGAATTTCATTGGTGGTTCATATAAGCCATCTGACCATTCGATCAAATCATCGATGGTTTGTGCAGCTAATAATGAACGTTTCGCTTCACTACGTTTGATGCCTAGATCTTCTGGTAATTTCACGATGCCGGCTGCACGCAAACGGTCTAGTGATTCTTTGGTGCTTGTCATCCCAAGAGGTGTGACACCGCCAATGGCTGCAATTGCTGCTTGTCGTTCTTCTTTTGTTTTTGCTTTGTACAAATAAGCGATTCCTTCTTCTGTCACGATATGCGTGGTATCCTCGCTATAGATCATCACTGGTGCATTGGCTAAGCCTGCCTGTTTTTGAACAGCTAATGCATCTAATTCTTCGACAAAGACTGGCTTTTTATTTGAACCATATGTTTCAACCATTTGAACAACTAATTTTTGGCCTTTCCCTAATGGATCATCATTGTCGCGAAGTGATTGCCATGCTGGTGTAGAATGACGACGACCGCCAGGATTATGTCCCATGTTAGGCGCACCGCCAAAACCAGATAAACGTCCTTTTGTTACGGTAGAAGAGTTTCCTTCGTAATCTAATTGCAAGGTTGAACCGATAAACATATCGATGGCATATTGTCCTGCAGCTTGTGATAATGTTCGGTTACTGCGCATCGTGCCGTCTTTACCGACAAAAAAGACATCGGGGCGAGCAGCAATATATTTTTCCATACCAACTTCGCCACCAAAACTATGGATGCTTTCAACCCAACCTGATTCGATGGCTGGAATCATAGTTGGATGTGGGTTCAATACCCAGTTCTTCGCGATTTTCCCTTTCAACCCTAGTGATTCGCCATAAGTTGGCAGTAACAATTCGATAGCTGCTGTATTGAATCCAATACCGTGATTCAAAGATTGTACGCCGTGTTCTGCGTAGATTCCTTTGATTGCCATCATTGCCATTAGGATTTGCAATTCTGTGATGTTTTGAGGATCTCGTGTGAATAAAGCTTCTAATTGATAAGGTTGATCTGCTTTCACGACAACATCTACCCAGTCACCAGGGATATCTACACGTGGTAAAGAATCGACAACTTCGTTGACTTGAACGATCACGATACCATCTTTGAAAGCTGCAGCTTCGATGATTGTTGGTGTTTCTTCCGTATTGAAACCTGTGTACAAGTTGCCGTCTTTATCTGCTTTATCTGCAGCTACTAAAACAACATTTGGAATCAAATCGATGAATAAGCGTCCATAAAGTTCCAAATAAGTATGGATATCACCTAATTTCATTGTGCCGTCTTCAATCATTTGGGCGACACGCAAGCTTTGTGCACCAGCATAAGAAAAATCGATCTTACTTGCGATTCCTTTTTCAAAAATATTCAAATGTTCTGGTCGTGAGATACTAGACATAATCAAATGCAGATCATTCACTTTTTCTGCATCTACTTTTTCAAGACTTTCTGAAAGAAAACTTGCTTGTTTTTGATTGTCGCCTTCTAATACAACTTTATCGCCGGGAGCAATCAGTTTTTCCATTACTTCTACGATTTTTTCAGTTTCTACATACTTGCCATTGAGCAAGTTGCTGATTTTTTCCAATCGCTGCGCTTTTTTTTCGCGTTTAGAAGCCCAGTTGCGGTTTGGTTTTTCCATAATTAGTCATCTCCATTTTTGATATAGAAACGTGGCGTCATCAATACCATGTTGGTCTAGATTGATCGTACGGATCCCTTTATCTACACCAAATTTTGTATGAATCAGCTTTGTCAAAGTATTGCCGGGGGGAAATTCAATCGTCAGATCCATTCCTAATTCTTTTGCCAAGTCCATCATTTGGTTCCATTGCACAGGGAAAGCTAGGTTTTCCAACAAATCTTTACGAATCTCTTCTGCGTCCTGAGTGGCTCTTCCATCCGTATTTTTTATATACAAACATCTAGCATCAGATAGATGGACAGACTGCATATACGGCTTGAATTTCTTGACTGTATCATTCATCAAGAGACAATGAGATGGCACAGGAACTTTCAGCAGCTTCGCTGTTTGCGCTTGGCGGCGTTTGGCTTCTGCCAACGTAACGGATAAACCTTCGATACTCCCAGATAGCGTATGTTGCATCGGACAATTTTCATTTGACAGATAGACTGGGTGGTCAGGATCAAACGTTTTTGCTACAATTTTCTCTGCTTCGCTTCTCGTCACACCTACTACTACGCCCATTGCATAACCGCTTGGATAAGCTTCTTTCATTAAGACTGCGCGGTGATAGACTAGTTCCGCTGCATTCTCAAATGTCAAAGATCGACAAGCAACAGCTGCACAAAAAGCACCGATCGAATGTCCTGCTGCAATATCAGGCTGAATACCGTTTTTTTCCATTTCATCTAAATAAAATACTGCTTTTGTCAGTAATGATAGCTGGATAAAAACCGTATCTTGATAGTTTTCTTCTTTATCAACTAACCGATACCCCGTCACATTTTCTAAACGTTCCATGTACATTTCAGGGATATCCGCTAACATCCCTAACTTCTGACTGCCTTGCCCAGGAAATAAGAAACCTGTACTCATGAGCCTCGCCTCCTTAGCACTTACTTTTTCCACTGCTATCTTAGTCAATTTCTGCTATAATAAAAAATGCCAAAAAAAGAAAAAACCATAACAAAAAGGTATGGATGGGATGGATAATTATGAAATTGCTTCATCTACAGTATTTTAAAAAAGTGTTCGAAACAAAAAATGTCACCCAAGCAGCCAAAGAATTATTTATTTCTCAACCTGCCTTGAGCCGTGCGATCAAACATTTGGAAAACGAATTAGGAGTCCCTTTGTTTTACCATAGCGGCAGAAATATTGAGACAACTGTTTATGCAGAAGAATTCTATCCATATGCAGTCAAGACATTAGACACATTAGAAGAAGGAATCAAATTATTGTCTTCGGTCAATGAGAAGATCGTTACTTCCGTCATTTTGTATTTAGAGGTAGCCTCTGTTTCTATTCCGAACTTGGTCCGAATTTTTATGGAAAAGCATCCTGATATCCAATTAACGATCATGCAACATCATTTACCAGATGATATTACCGACCCTGTACTGTACATCACTTCGGAGATGAAGCCTGGCATGACCAATATTCCTATCATGAAAGAACCTGTTTATGTAGCCATTCCTAAGAAACATCCTCTTGCGAAAAAAGAACATCTGCAATTAGAAGATATCCAATGCACCCCCATCTTGATGCTGTCAAAGAGCAATGCCTTCCGTCATACACTGGATGCAGCACTTGAAGCGAAAAGTATCGAATTGACGATCAGTTCGACGACAGATGATCCTGCGACATTACGTTCTATTGTCAAGCAAGGCTTAGCCGTTAGCTTTTTCCCAAAAGTTTCTTGGTCTTACGATAAAAATGATCCTTTCGTCTTGCGGGAAATCAAAGATTTGCCCTTGACACGAACAATTTATTTATCTTCTAGCTTCACAGAAGATCATCTTTTGATCAAAATGATTGCAAAAACGATGCGGGAATTTTATTTAGGAAAATAAAAAAAAGAGCTGGGACAAAATTCTTGTCGCAGCTCTTTTTTTGAACAAACGGTGTTCCAGAAGTAACTTCTTCAGAAATAAGCCCAAATTCCCCAAAAATTTGAGAAGCAATTTTCGTAAATTCCTTCTTATTTCTTGAAGCTAAACACTTCTGTCACAACCTCTTCTCTATTTTTCCTAGAATTCATTGCGTTGATTTGAAACTTCCATCAATCAAACTTGCTAGTTCATCTAGTTTTTCTATTTTACGTAGATCAACAGAGATCCAATGTTCTTTATTCATGTGATAGGCTGGAAAATACCCCTCTTTTCCTCGCAAAATTCCGCCAAGTTCAGGATCGACCTTCAAATCAAGGATGTCGATGATCCTATGGTCACTTGCATCATCATAGATTTTTTCTTCTGGAACAGACATCAGGACCCCAAACCATTTTTTGCTTTTTTGATGTCTGAATACGCAATAATCAGGAAATTTTTTAAAAATATATTCTGGAGACAAATTGTATGTTTCATCGATGTGATCGATTAGTTCTTTTTTCGTTAGCATCTGCTTCCATCTCTTTCTTATTGATTCACTTTATTCAAAGATACCACGTAAGAATAGAAAAATGAATACTGGTTGAAAGATCAGTTGAAACTTGACCACCGTTTATTTTCTCCGTATTCTTAGAATAGAAGGGAGTCTGATTTATGTATTCACTAATGAAAAAAATCATTACCGAAAAAGATATTCGACGTCATGTTTCTTTAGTCGAACAATTGCTGAATCATACAAAGATAACGGTAAATGAATTAGCTGAAATCATAGGGACAACCGAACGAACGATTTTTTCTGACCTTCAATCTATTCGCTCTCAGCTGCCCGAAGGCTGGGACATCCTCAGCGATCAAGCAGGAATAAGTTTGCAAAACCATCAAAATTTATTAACAAATGACCTTTGGGAGATTTTTTTCAAACAATCAGTCAGTGTTGAGCTGCTGAAAAATCTGCTTTTTACAAAAAAAGTTGCTGTCCCTGATTTTCTAGCGGATCACGGGCTTTCTTATGGGACATTAAAAAGACATGTGACTAAAATCAATCAGCGTTTAGCAAGTTACGACTTGCAGATCGATTTGACGAAATATACAGCTTGTATTCTTGGAAAAGAGCGTGCGATTCGTACTTTCTATCATCGATTGCTGATTCCTTTCACTCATAACAACTATTTTTTCGAGGATTATTCGATCCATGAATCCCATTATTTTCAATTTTTAAGAAACCTCAGTCAAACTGAACTAGCTGTTGAAACAGAAGAGATTTTCGGAACATGTTGGTTCTTTATCAATACGATCCGTATAAAAGCGAATTGCCGATTAGATTCTTCTATCCATATCAACAGCACACTCTCCTCCCTGTATGACTCTGCATTGAAAAAATTGTATTTAACGGAAGGTATTTATCTTAAAGACACTGAGCTTTCTTTTGCTTCTTTCTGCTTTCTGGAAAGTTGGAATTACAACAATAACTATGGACAAGAAATCGCTCGCTGCCTGCATCATTCTCCATTTTTAGAGGTCCTCGAAACGTTTGTAGAGGAACTAGCTTCAGAGCTGTCTCTTGATCAACTAAAAAAAACATCTCTGACTGATAACTTGGCTCTCCTCGTATTAAAATATCATGAATCGCCGATACTGATTGAACCTTTGGAACGCCAATACCATCGTTTTTTAGAGACGTATGATCAGCAATATGCACACTTGTATCAGCAGAAAGAGAATTTACTGAACGATCTAAAAAAAGAAATGGAAATCAATGAACCAAATTACTTTCTTCAACTCTTGTCTTTACTGATCCAACAAACGATTTTTTCTATCAAACCGAATTTGTTCAATGTCTATTTTATTTTCCAAGGAGAACCTTCATGGAAGGCGTTCTTGCAGCAGGAATTAAAAGATTACTTGGGAAAACGTGTCTGCTTCTTACCTATCGAACTAACCGATCTTTCCACTATTTCTTTTGAAAAAACAGATATCTTGATTTCCAATTTCCCTCTGGATTCTCTAGATATCCCTATTGTATACATTTCTTCTATTCCAACGAAAAATGAGCTCAATCGTTTGACTGAACTCACTTTCAAAACTTTTTTATAGTAACGGCTAGCGACTGAATTCTCTAGCTGTTTTTTCTTTTTTGCGAAACAGTTTATTCATGATCCCTTTTTCTATTTCTACAACTAAGAATAGAAGAATCACATTTGCCCCAATCAATAACTGTTGTGTCATCGTTAAACTTACTGTACCGATCAGCTGCTGGCCGCTTGGCAGAAAAATAACCATCCCCTGCAATAAAGCAAGGATACCCAATGAAAGAAAAAGCGATTTGTTTTGCAAAAGACCTTGGTTCAACGACGGCTTGGACAACTCTCTGCAATTGATCATGTAAACAGCTTGAGCTAAGACGATATTTTGCAGAAGAATGGTTTGCTGTAAGCTTTGCCCTTCAAATTGCATAGCCAATAAATAGGCAGGAACCATGATCAGTAGTGCGACATAGATGATCCGAAACAAGTGATAACCTGATAGGATTCCTTGCTTTGGATCTCTTGGTGGACGCTTCATGATTTCTGGATCTGGCGACTCGAACCCTAATGCATAAGATAAAGTGATTGTCGTTACCATATTGACCCATAAAATCTGTACTGGGGACAAAGGTAGCGGCCGATTCAGTATCAGCGCCCAAATCAAGATCAATCCTTGAGCTAACGCAGTTGGTAAGAAGAAATTGATGGTCTTTTGCAAGTTATCCAAAATGCGCCGACCTTCTTTTACGGCTTTTGCGATCGTATGGAAATTATCATCTCCTAAAACCATATCAGCTGCCTGTTTGCTTACTTCACTACCTTTGATTCCCATAGCGATTCCTATATCGGCTCTTTTCAAAGCAGGTGCATCATTTACGCCGTCTCCGGTCATTCCGACGATTTCTCCATTTTTCTGCAAAGCTTTCACGATTCGCAGTTTGTGTTCTGGTGTCGTTCGAGCAAAGACATCGACTTTTGGTACTTGTCGAATCAACTCTTCTTCAGACATAAGATCCAAATCGATCCCTTCTAAAACTTTAGCAGTATGTTTTAAGCCAATTTGTTCCGCAATCGCTTTTGCTGTGTCTTTATGATCCCCCGTAATCATTTTCACTGAGATCCCTGCTTGTTGGCATTCCTTTACAGCCTTGACTGCACTTTCTTTTGGCGGATCGATCAACCCGGCAATCCCTGCAAAAGTTAATTGGGTTAAAGTCTCATGCGTGAGTTCCTGTTTCGAATCTACTTTTTTGTAAGCAAATCCTAAAACACGCTGACCTTTTTTCGCAAACGCTGTGGCTGTTTGACCCCATGCTTCTTGTTCTGAAGAAGAAAGAGTTGATTTAGCCAATAATACTTCTGGCGCACCTTTGACGTAAATCACCGCTCCTTTTCCCTCCGTATGCATCGTTGCCATATATTTGTATTCAGAGCTGAACGGAATCTTTGCTTCTATTTTTTTCAAAGGCAGATTGGCTGTTTCAGTGTGTCGAATCAGTGCAAGTTCTGTCGGATTGCCACTTAAATTTTCTGTTTTCTGTTCTTCTTTCGTCTTTAACTCCTGACAATTTTTCATATTAGACAGTACGCGAGTTTCTTCCTTTGCTGCTACATCCACAACTGTCATTTCATTTTTTGTCAATGTCCCTGTCTTATCTGAACAGATCACTGTCATAGAACCTAATGTTTCTACAGAAGGCAGTCCTTTGATGATTGCCTTTTCTTTTGCCATTTCATTTACTCCGACAGATAGGATCATGGTCAAAACAGCTGGCAATCCTTCGGGTACCATTGACACCACCAAAGCGATCATAGCTGAAAGAAGGATAGGCCAATCCATGCCATAGCTGAATGTTGTAAAAACAACTAAGAACAAGATCAAACAAAGAATGCCTTGAAAAATTTGTTTGTTCAATCGGTTGATCTTCTTGATCAGAGGCGTCGTTTGTTGTTCGACCGATTGCAGTGCTTGATTGATTTTACCGATTTCTGTCGTGTTTCCTGTTTCTACAACGACACCGACTGCAGAACCAGATTGTACAAGTGTTCCTGAAAAAGCCATATTTTTCTGGTCACCGATTGATTCTTCTGCTGCCAAAACAGTATGATTTTTCTCAGATGCTTCTGATTCTCCCGTCAAAATCGATTCTTCCACTAGTAGATCATGTACTTCGATCAACCGAACATCTGCTGGAACAACGTCTCCAGCACGTAAGACAATGACATCTCCTTTTACTAGTTCTTTCGCAGGAATTTTTTCTTGCATCCCGTTCGATAGTACTATCGCTTCTTGTCCCATCAGCTGCTTCAAACCATTCAACGATTCTTCTGCTTTTCTTTCTTGCCAATAACTAACGAGTCCGTT
Source organism: Enterococcus sp. HMSC076E04 (assembly GCF_001814285.1). Taxonomy (NCBI): domain Bacteria; kingdom Bacillati; phylum Bacillota; class Bacilli; order Lactobacillales; family Enterococcaceae; genus Enterococcus; species Enterococcus sp. HMSC076E04. The sequence continues at coordinate 69,289 of NZ_KV815631.1, forward strand.
GACGATCACTACGAATAAAATAATACTTCCTTCGATGTATTCGCTCGAAGCAAATTTCAAAAAAGAGGCAATGATCAACACGATCATCAGCAGATCAGTAAAGTGCTTTACTATTTTTTTCCATCGTTTTGTCTGCTGTCTTGCTTCTATCTCATTATATCCTTGATCAGTCAGGCGTTTCTGCCGTTCTTCTTGCGACAAGCCTTCTGTTGATGTTTGATAGTTTTTCAATGTATCTTCTACCGTCAATTTATACCAGTTCATCCTATCCCCTCCTACTTAATTGATACTTTTATTATACGTAGGGAGATCTTTCAGGCGTATCGATTATTTCAGAGAAGTCTGAAATAATTCGTTTTGCCGGATATATTTAGTCTTAATTGATATTTCTATCGCTTATTCTTTTATATACAAAACTTAAGAGAACAAACCAGATAACTAATAAAAAAGGAATAAAACGTGTCATTCTTTCGAATAACAAGCTGAAAGCAATGGCCGCAAAAAATACCAACAAAGCAAGGTCTTTATATCTTGGTATAGTGTTCCGTTTCTTTTCTTTAACAAATTGAATATGTGCACATAAGATCGAAGACCACACAAATAGAAAACAACTCGTTGTCATACCTGCCAAAAGCTGAAAAAACAATCGACTATCAGCGACAAAAAAATGTAGACAAAGACCTGCAAGAAATAACGTTCCTGTAATCAAAATACCGTGTAAAGGTACGCCTTTCTTAGAAAGCGCACAAAACCAAGGGGGCAGACTTTTTTCTTTTGCTGTTTGATATAAGATCCTGCTAGTACTGTAAACCGCACTATTTGCCGAAGACAAAGAAGCAACCAGAATCATCAGATTGACGATTGCTGCCCCGCTTTGGCAATGGATCATTTGCAACATAGTGACTAAAGGACTTTCTTTTAAATCTAAACAATGCCATGGAACAACGAATAAAATCGACAGAATCGTTCCTACATAGAAAAAGAGGATACGCCAAGGCAGACAGTTGATTGCATTTTTCAAATTCTTTTGTGGGTCACTCGTCTCACCAACTGTTAATCCGATCATTTCAATTCCAGCAAAACTGAATAAAACCATAGGAAATGAAGCAATCATTCCAGCAAAGCCAAACGGGAGTAATTCATTGAGCTGTCCAAAATTTGCTTTGATTCCGATAGACTGGGTATGAAAATATGAGACGCTCAAACCTATACCCAATAAAATAAAAAAAACAATCCCCAAAATCTTGATGATTGAGAAAAAAGATTCCAATTCGCCAAACCATTTGACGGCAACAAGATTGACTGCCATTAAGATCATTAATGCACTACCTCCGCTTATCAAAGCTGGTACATGTACAAACCAGAAATGGATATACAATCCTATTGCTGTCAATTCCGCAAGTCCAGCTCCAAGCCAGCAAAGCCAATAAGTCCAATTGACAAAAAAGGCCCACTTTTCACCCAAATAGTAGTCAATGAAATCACTGATAGAGTTAAATTTACTATTTGCTAAAAACAAATCACCCATAGCCCGCATCAAGCCATAAATAGCCACACCGCATATCAAATAGACGAGAATAACAACTGGTCCTGCCAGTGCAATTGCCTTTGCTGAACCTAAGAATAATCCTGTTCCAATTGCGCCACCTAGTGCGATTAACTGGATATTTCGATTAGTTAGAGTCCGTTTCATTGCCGGTTTTTCCATCAAGTTCACCTTTTTCTTTTTCAAGCAGCATGGCGACTTCCTGTTCCCAAGAAGGTTTCTTTATTTTTTCAATACATAGTGGTACTACAAACAAAATGACACTGATGGCTGTGACTGCAATTAGATTGATCCATGTTCCAGCTTTCATCGTCAGTCCGACAGAAAAGCCGATTGCCGCAAATAAAACAATAACGATCGCCCAGACGCCAAGATTGCTTTTGTTCTCTTTTTTTCCAATTCTGAATGGACGGTTCAACTTTGCATGTGTATAACGTAATCTCAAAACCGAGATCCCCATAATGACATAGACGATACAATAGATTACAGTAGTTGAATTAACTAGCATCAAAAATGCTTGATTGACGCCAGGAATCAGCAAATAAAAAAGTGCAAAGATTGAGATAATGACAGATTGAGTCAAAATAACGGATTTGGATACGTCAAATTGATTTGTCTTCCAAAAATTGAATTTTGGTGGATACGCACCTTTTCTAGCACTTTCTGTCACTGTCTTTGCAGGTCCTGATGCCCAAGCAGATAATTGGACGGCCACACCGATGAAGACAAGCAAACTAAACAGATTCACAATAAGATGCGGCAAACCGAGAATTTGGCAATAAATCGAAATAGATTGTGCGATATTATTCAATTCCATTTGACCTTTTGGTACGACATTTGCTACAACTAAAGCATTCAAAATATTGACGAAAAATATAAAAATCAGAGCAGCAAATACTCCGCGAATATACGTTTTCACTGGGTTCTTCAATCGAGTGATATACACGGAGGACATTTCGATGCCAGTAAAAATAAACATGATCGGCGCAAAATAAACAAATGAGGATGCAGTCGTACTATCTGGTATTACTTTGTCCCATGAAAAATTGCCTAATGTTCCGGTTGGTACGATTCCAACTTTGATCCACGCAGCAAGCCCTAATAAGAGCATCATCGTCAAAGGCACATATAGACCTAACCAAACACCGATTTTTCCTCCGATTTTTGCCATGTCGAATGTTAAATTCAAAAAAGTGATGATCCAATAAACAACTAAAATAACAACTAATGTAAATTTGCTGTTCAGCCCAAGCGGCACATTATCGATAATATTACCAAACAACGGAGCGAGTGCTGAAGCAACCATCACCATCCCTGGAAACATTTGGACCCATAACAGCCAGGAGACAATGAATCCCCATTTTTTTCCTAGATCATTCGATACCCAAAGTTCTGGACCACCTTTTTGAGGAAACATTCCGGCAAATTCACCAGAGATCAATGAGATCGGAAAGGCATATAACAATACGGCAACCAGCATGTAAAAAATCATCGTCCAGCTCGTTGCTGCCACATCTGGAATATTTCGTACACTTGCTACAAGGGCACAGGTCATCCCGATAAAGGTCATGGTCGTGATTTGTTTTGATGAACCAGCATCTTTCATCTTTATTCCTTCTTTCTTTCAATAGCGACATGTTTTTCGTTTTCTTTTATTTTTGTTCAATAACAAAAGTGACAAGGCTTCATCGATTCAGTACAAAACCCAGTATCACCGAAACATCCATTGAACGAACTTAGTGAACTGGGTTTGATACGTGAAACGAACGAACCAACTATAGAAAGATTTATAAAAAAGAATGTCTTGCTGAGGAATATATGAAAAACAGGGGGAAATACAACTGTTTTGATGAGGCAAATAATTGTCTGTTCTCCATATGTCTCTTGCTATTCTTTCACACAAAAATCAGTTCTATTTGATGATTTCGTTTAGTTTCTTTTCCATTGCTTTGGCGATTTCTTTTGTATAAAAATTGAAAATTCGATCATCATTCAAATAAGGAGTCATGATAGCCGCACGTAGCAGAGTGATTTGCTGTTCTTTTTGCCATTCTTCTTTCGATAGACCCATTCTTTCAATAAAACGGATCGGAGAATCACCGTAATCTTCTTGTGTAAATGTCGTATGAGAAGTAATAAACCGTTCACCATAAACATCGCCATCCATATAAGAAGACCGATCGAACATTTTTTCATTTAATTCATTGATAGCGTTCAAATCTGTACAATCTTGTACTTTAAATACCCAATTGACCATATTAAAATCAGGATGATTCAGTGGATAGACTTCGATCGTTTTTCCTTTTACAGTAAAGTGTAATTGTTCTAAAAATTCTCTGAATCTTTGAGCTGCTTCGATTGATGCACCAATCAATTGACCATATCCGGTCACATTCAATGGCAATACACGATGAGCTGTCCAGACTGCAGCAGCCGTCGCTCCTGCTTTTGAGCCTTCTAAAATATAAGCACCTAGCATATCTGGTGCTTCGACTGATTTTTCAAACACATATGGTGCAAAATAAGAAATGATATTTCTCATATTTTTATGTTTGATTACGATTCCTCCAGCAGCATAAGGGACATAGCCCATCTTATGCGGATCAATCGTGATAGAATCCGCTTCTGAAATAGCTCTGAATCCTTCATACACCTCTTTGTCGATCGTTACGTAATGGTGGAATACATGATGCTCTTCAAAGAATTCAGCTAAGGAAGCATATGGCACAAATTCTCCTGCTTCGTTTAAAAACAGTGAACGCGCGTACCCGCCATATGCAGCGTCAACATGTAAATAGAAATAGATACCTTCATCTTTTAACTTTTCTCTTAACTGGATGATTTTATCTACACTGTCTACTTGTCCTTCTTCTGTTGTTCCTACGACAGCAACCACACCTAGAATCGGGATTTTTTGATCAGCTAATTCACGAATTGTTTTTTCCAAAGCGTTGATATCCATTCGATAATCCTCTTGAACTGGGATAGCAACCATCTGATCTAAGCCGACTCCGCAAATATCTAACGCCTTCATCCAAGAATAGTGTTTTGTTTGAGGAACCAGCCATTTCCCTAATTTTTGGATATTCTTTCCGCTACGAGAAGAAGCGGCTTTGACCTTATCCATCTCTTCATCCGTAAAGCTTTCGGTCATTTCCAAAATTTCTTCAACAGACAGATTCAAAAGAGCCCACTCAGACATGTTTTTCACTTTTTCAGGCAGAATTTCTTTGACAGCTAAAGGAATCGATTTGATGCAACGGGCGTACCATAATCCTTCAAGGTTAGCAATAGAACCATCTGCTGTAATATGTCCCCATCCGTCTGCCATGTTGAATAGTGAGGCAAAATCCTGTCCTACTTCTGCTTCCATCTGCGAAGTTGCCATAGAAGATTCTAGTGCAACGTTATTGGGATTCCATAGCATCGCATAATTGTAAGCTAATAAAGCAGGCATCAGTGTTTCAGCGTTCATTTGTCCCCAGTAACGGCCTGCTGAATGCCAGGGGATCGATCCTGCGCGTAATCGCTGACTGACTTCATCCAAGACTTCTATCATATGGTCGCGGGTGGCTAGATAATCTGGAGTTAGCTTATCTCCTTCGCTAATTGCAGGCATATCTGAAGGAATATAATTTTCTCTCCAGCCAAGATGTTCATCTACCATCTTGTTCAACAACATTTTGTAAACTGGTCCATTTTCAGCTTTGTCGCCTATAAAGACTGCCTTGATATCCATATCTTTCATGTTTCTTCCCTCCATATTTCGTTGGTCAATGTCTCGCAGATACATGTGCTTATCTGTAACACCTCTTCACTATAGCGCCAAAAATGAGAAAATTTTTTTTATAACATCAGATTCACGTAGAATATTTCAAACAAAAATAAATAAAGTCGGATTTTTCTGATAATTGAACGTGGAAAAACGAACAATTTTTTAATAAATCAGACTTCTAAAATGGATAGTCTAAAAAAAACGAACAAATAACTTAAATGACCATCATTCATTCATCAACTGTATTTGCATTCCTTTTGCTTGTTAGAAATTCACAATCTATTTTCTAATGAAAATATTTATTTTTCAATTTTTATAACATAAAAATCTTTCATTAACGGAATTTACAGGCTTTTTCAGAAATTAATTGATGATTTCCAAAAGAAAACATGTCATAATATTTTCCATATTGTGCAAAAAAATACAAGATGGAGGCTTTACTATGATTGAAGAATATATTGAGAAGAATATTTTGAGACAGCTGTTTTTATGTGGACAATTCTATGTAAATAAAGAAGTCAATCTAGAAAAGCTCTCCAATCTTCTACATGTTTGCAAAACCACTTTACTCAATGATATCAATAACATAAAAAAAGAATTTGAAGAACAAATTGTTTATACACATCGGGAAAAGGATTGTTACACTTTATATTTTTCAGAACATATACCTCGATGTAAGATCATGCAGCAATTAACCCAAAATTCGTTGTTTTTAAAAACTTGCCTGCTTTATTTGGAAGAAGATGAACCTGATTATCTCCAATTAACTGAGTGTGAATTCATCTCTGTCAGCAAAGCTTACTCCTTAAAAAAACAAGTATTGGCTTATTTTCATGATTGTGGGATCGAAATCGACCGCTACTCCCCTCGATTCACTGAAATGGAAAGACGTCTGTTGCTTCTTAATGTGGCTTATCGTTTAGGCAGCTTTAAGTCCTGGGAGCTACCTGAATCGTTTTTTGAACGTGCGGATCGTTTCATTGAATCTGTAACGGAGAATAGCGGTAGATTTTATGATAAAGAAAATAAAGAAATCTTATCGATTGGTTTTGCTATTAGTTTCTTGCGCCAACAGTTGGGTACTGTGACAATAGATCCAACATTTATCGAAGAAATCAAAAAACGTCCTATTTACAATTATGTCGAGTCAGCATGGGAAACCACTGATTTCCAAACCTATTATAAAAAAGAAGAATTTGTCTTTATTTTGACACTGTTCAATCTTTGTAATTATGGTTTCCATTCTTATCAGTTGATTGCGGAAGATTTTCAACAGCTACACCAAGTGTTTATTGATAATACTCCCGAAATAAAAGAACTAGTTGCTACCTTTGAAACTCATTTCCGTCAAGAATTATTCGGGAATCAGCCATTTGAACGTGCACTGATTCATCTGATGCGTTCGGCTTGGGATAACTATCAATTATTCATGCCGGAAAAATTTTATCTTCTAAATGAGGAACAGGCAAATTTATACAAAGACGTCCAAACACTTTTTTCCAGTTGGGCCAAACGGCTACCTTATGATCTACGGTTTAATCCTAATTGCATGCGAGCTTTTGTCATCGAATTGAGCGGAATTCTCCGTCTGACAAAAGAACGTCTGACTATCTATATCGTCACAAATTCGGATGTTCATTATCTGATTTATCGGGAAGCCTTGGAAGCTGTAACTACTTTCGATTTTCAAGTTGCACCAACAATCTATGCAAGTATATCTGATATAAAGAAGTATGCACAGCAACCCTCGAACCGAGTGTTATGTGAACGTACATTATATACACCGGATGCAGTCCAATATGAGAATATTATTCCTATTTCAATCAATACGATCGAACGAGCAATCATTTCAGCTGTGCAAAATAAATAAGAGGCTGTGATAAACATCATGTCACAGCCTCTTATTCTGAATAAACAATATTCCAAAAGTAACTTCTTCGGAAATAAGCCGAAATTTTCATAAATTTCTTCTTATTCCTTGAATCTGCCCACTTCTTAACAACCTCTCGATAAACGGCGGGCTCATAACCTCACTTATTTGGGACGTCTACTGGCCCGATTTCTTTATTTAAAAAATAAGAAATGATCGTTCGGATAACTACCAATGCAGCTAGCTGGAAAATATCCTGCAAAGTAGGTTTGATAATCGATTCGATGATCCCAGCCGAAACAAGAATTTCTAAACTTAGGAGTATATAACCTCCTAACATCTTTTTAATAGCATTGTTCTCGCTGACTCGGTCGTTTTTCGCTTCTGTATGGACAAATAAGTATTTCAAGAAATCCTTAATCGACAGACAAACGCCCCAAATCAATAAACAGATAGCAAAAATATCAAGTCCCAGTACAAGTTTTTCAAAATATGGAAGAAGAAACTGCATCAACTCTGTCGTCATCCTATCTCTCCTCTTCTTTGTTTCTCTTTGTCTTCTATTTCCTGATTCAAGAAATAAGAAATGACTGTTCGAATGATAATAATAAGTGCAAGCTTCAAAATATCTGTCCAAGTCGGCTTGATAACTGACTCGATGATATCAGCAACGACTAGCACTTCCAAGCTTAACAAAATATAACTTGCTAACAGTTTTCTTGTATCTGCATTACGAGTATTACGTTCTGCATAGTTTTTCTTGACATGAGACCAATCAAAAAGTTTGAATAGAACAAGAACGATCCCAGCAACTAATATACCGATAGAACAAATATTTAAAATAGCAATGATCCATTCTAGAAATTCAATCAAATTTGAGTGAAACATATAAGCTACCTACTTTCTTTTGATTTGTTCCTATTCTTTTATTGTAAAAGAAAGAGACCTTGTTCGTCTATTTAAAAGTTGTTTTATTGATCACACCTTGCCTAAAATCCTCCTCTTCCCTTTCTCATTCTTCACCCTCCATACCATCCATACATCATGGAAGTATCCAAAACAACATAGCAAGTTAAAATAAGGCTTAGTCCGTCATCAGCTTTTCAAAGTGGCACTGTCTCGCGCTTTTTTTACCCAAATTTCTAAAAATAGAACCATACATCTCCTCAAAACTTTTCTTCTTTCCTACCCTATTACTAATTACAGGAAAATCAGACACTTCTTCTTTTTTGTCAAAAATTCCTTTTTCTTCTCACCCTATCATTTGGCATTCTCATAAAAACGAACTATCCTTGGATATAGAAAGAGAAAACAAGGAGGCGTTTTTCATGAGTAAAAAATTAATCAAAGTCGGCATCGGTTTAGGTTTGCTTGCCCTTGGCGCTGCATATCTAGGAAAAAAAACAGGGCTATTCGAAGATGACAGTCATTTATATGATGAATTTGAATCCATCTAGCATCTTATTTCGTTGAATCACTACGGACATACTTGGAAGACATTGGAGGAATCACAATGAGAAAAAGTAAAGCAATAATGATTGGTGCCGGTATTGCCAATATGGCAGCGGCTGTTTATTTGATTCAAGAAGGCAAATGGAAAGGGGATCAGATCACCTTTTATTCATTGGATGATCACGGTTCAAATGATGGTGCACCGACCGACACTGTAGTGGATGAATATTGGAATAAAAATCATCCATTAGAAAACCAAAAAGGCTATATTGCTCGAGGCGGTCGCATGCTTAATTACCGTACCTATGTAGATTTGATGGATCTATTAAGTCGAATACCTTCTGTTACTGAGCCAGGAATGACTGCTGAAGAAGATACGAGAGATTTTGATGCAAAACACCGTACCTTTGACAAAGCACGTTTGATGGAAGGTGGTAAAGGGATCATTGACGGCGGAAAACTGGGCTTCAACAACAAGGACCGTATTCTTCTGACTAAACTGATTGCCATGCCTGATTCAGAAGAAGAAAAACTAGACAATATCACTATCGAAGAATATTTCAAAGATGATCCACACTTTTTTGAAACAAACTTCTGGTTTATGTGGGAAACAACATTTGCTTTCAGAACACGTAGTTCTGCTCAAGAATTGCGTCGCTATATGCATCAAATGATTTATGAATTCACTCAAATCGAACATTTAGTGGGCGTCAATCGAACACGTTACAATCAGTACGAAAGTATCATGCTTCCTTTGATCGAGTACTTGAAAGAACAAGGATGCAAAATCATTTTGAACCGCCGTGTCACTGACTGGGAATTCAAAGATACACCGATGCAAGATGAAATCACTGTCACTGGTTTGAAAATGACTAATACATTGACTCAGGAAGAGGAACATGTCACGGTAGATGAAGATACAGCGGTCATTTTCACGAATGGTTCCATTACAGATTCAGCTACTTTGGGAGATTACGAAACACCAGCTGTAGAAAATATGGATTATGGTGCAGCTTCTAGTCTCTGGAAAAAAGCCAGCGAACGTTTCTATAACTTAGGAAATCCCGACAAATTTTTCGCGGATCGAGATGCGAGCGAATGGGTCAGCTTTACACTGACGACGAAAAACCACCTGTTATTGAATGAAATCACCCGTATCACGACTCAAGAACCAGGAAATGCCTTGAATTCATTTATTTCAACTACACCGATCACGCCATTAGGCCAAAAAGATGTCAATATGTCTATCGTCGTGCATCATCAACCGCATTTTACGTCTCAAAAACCAAATGAAACAGTTATTTGGGGTTATTTCCTTTATCCAAGACGACGTGGCGAATTTGTGGATAAACAGTATATTAAGATGAACGGAAAAGAAATGTTGGAAGAACTGATCGGACAACTTTCAAAAGTAGATCCTGGTCCAGTGAATATTCGGGAAAAAGAAACAGAGATTTTCGACAGCGTAATAAATAATATCCCTGTCTATATGCCTTATGCTTCCGCATTATTTAATAACCGTGCAAAAAGTGATCGACCAAAAGTCATTCCTAAGCATTCAACCAATCTGGCCTTTACAGGAGAATTTGTTGAGCAGCCTTATCAGATGATCTTTACTGAACAAAGTGCTGTACGTTCTGGAGAAATCGCTGCTTTCCATTTTGCGGGCATCCCTATGTCCCGTCTTGTCAAAACACCGCGTTACGACAAAGACATCCCTACTCTAGCTCGTGCCGCAAAAAAAATGTTTGAATAATCAAGAGGTTGTGAAAAAGCTGCCTTGCATCAAGTAATAAGAACAGCCAAGCAAAAACAGCTACTTATGTTTTTGACTTGGTTGGACTTATTATCGCAGATGCAAGCTTTTGAACACCGTTTATCAAGAGGTTGTGAAAAAGACGTTTAATTTCGAGTATTAAGAAAAATTTTGTGAAAATGGT
>NZ_KV815631.1:79971-118194 GCF_001814285.1 Enterococcus sp. HMSC076E04
GGCTTTTGAACACCGTTTACCAAGAGGTTGTGAACCTACCGTTTAGCTCTGAGTCACAAGAAGCAATTTCAAAAAATAGCTTCCTATGTTTTATGAATATTGTGACCGAGGAGTTGGTAGGGGAACCCCATTTATTCATAACAAGAGGTTGTGACAGATTTCATGTCACAACCTCTTATTATTTATATCCGTTTCTTTTTGAAAAAACCTTTTTTTCAGTATTCACTCTCTTGCCAATCCACCATAATCCAGCTGCTATCACTACTTCAACGATTGCTACTACACTAAAAAATTGGATGAATGACAAAATATATGTGTCTAACAAATGTTCGAGTGCTTGGGTTCGAATATCTAACTGACTGGCCATATCGTACAAATAGAGACTGACTGACAGACTTAATAATTGGAAGCCCGCACCTCCTATCACCACTGCAAATGACCAAAGAACTTTTTTCCAAGACATTCTGTATAAATAAAACACTCCACTCAGCAATACAAGCAAGATACTACTGATCATTGGAAGAAAAGAAACCATTCGCTCTCGTATCGTCAATATCTGATCGATGAACGACATCAAATAGATTGATTGTATTCCTCGTCGAAAAATCCCAGAAGTCATATAGATGAGTAAATTGTTTTCTTCACTAGCAAATGGATCATCCTCTGCTTCTTCTTGTTTGTATGTATTGATTATCTCTTGGAGCTTTTCTTCTACTTCCTTTTCTCCAATCAGTTCTACTGGTTCTTTTTCATATCTGTTGCGGATGAAAAGCTCGATATTTTTTTGTACTAGTTCTTCAGAAACAATCTTTTCCAATGCTTCAGCCGGAGCTCCGATCTCATAATGATAGCTTTGGATCTCTCGATTGATCTCAGCAGCTACTTTTTTCGCATAGTCCGATTGCATGTTTTGCTCTAACATAAAATGTTGATTTGCCAAGGTGCTTATTAAACAAAGCATAACAGTCAGGCAAAACAGGCAGACAGAACTAATCATAACAATGATCCGTTTATTCCATTTATTTTGAATTTGTTTCATTACGCCTCCTCGTATTTGTTTTTTCACTGAAACGAATGATGGTTGGTTATTGTTTAAATAGTTAAAATGATTCAATAGTTCAACTATACTTTACTGTACGTAAGGATACAATGAAGGCACACTCCTTCTTTTTCTAATAAAAAAAAATTTTGGAACTCTTGCTTTTTTGAGGATTTTTATTTTGAGAAAAAAGCGTTTCATTATCAAAAAGATAAGAACTCCTTTAGAATGAAACTATCTGTAGTACCAATAATGCAGACAATTTTGTGAATCTGAAAGGAGCATCTCCAATGAAAGCAGTCACTTGGCAAGGAAAACAAAAAATGGAAATCAGAAACGTAGATGATCCAAGAATATTAGAACCAACAGACGCAATCATCCGTATCACAGCAACCGCCATTTGCGGCTCCGATCTGCATCTTTATCATCATGGTGAAGCAGTTTTGGAAAAAGGGTATGTTGTAGGTCACGAACCTATGGGAATCGTTGAAGAAGTAGGATCACAAGTTCAAACATTGAAAAAAGGGCAACGAGTGGTTATCCCTTTTAATATCAGTTGTGGTCATTGTCATTTCTGCCTGAATCACATGGAAAGCCAATGTGATGAAACAAATCCAGATCAGTTATATGGCGGGCTTTTCGGTTTTGGCAAGTTGAATGGCAATCATTGGGGTGGGCAAGCAGAATACCTAAGAGTACCTTATGCAGACTCTACGTCGTTTGTCGTTCCAGATAATAATCTTCCTGATGAAAAAGTTTTGTTTTTATCAGATATTTTGCCTACAGCTTATTGGAGCGTTGAAAATGCAGGCGTAAAAAAAGGCGATACAGTTGTGATTCTAGGATCTGGTCCAGTCGGTCTATTTGCTCAAAAATTCGCTGTAATGGCTGGAGCAGAGCGCGTGATTGCAGTGGATCCAGTACAACATCGTTTAGATAAAGCGGCTAATTACAACGGCGTGGAAACTTATTTCTTAGAAGACACAGCACAAGCTGGAACGGAATTGTATGAGTTGGCTAAAGGTGGTGCCGATGTCATCATCGATTGTGTAGGAATGGATGGGTTAGAACCTGTAAAAGAAAAAGCAAAAAATTTGGTGAGCCTACAAAGCGGCACGATTTCTCCATTACAGATGGCTTCGCAAGCTGTCAAAAAATTCGGAACCGTCCAAGTAACTGGTGTGTATATGACGCCAGCTTCTTCTTACCCGCTTCAAGGGTTTTTCATGCGAGATATTGCGGTCAAGCATGGACAGGCACCAATTATCCATCTGATGCCGAAAATCTACGAAATGATTGCAGAAGGACTATTTGATCCTACACAGATCATTACTCATTCGCTGCCACTAGAAGAAGCAGCACAAGCATATGAGATCTTTGACAAAAAAGAAGATAAAAATATAAAAGTTGTTTTGAAACCTTGAAATCAGTAAAAAATACAGGTGATTTTCTTTATGCCCAAAATCAAACGAAATACCCATGAGATCGAAATAGGAAAAGAAGAAGATATCGAAATACGAGGACGTCGCTTCCGCTTCTATTTCCAAAACCGTTACACATTGATCTCACTAGCTGTCGACTTATTAACCGGGATTTTCTATATTTTTGGAAGCCTTGCTTCCTTAACTAAAATCCCCGATCGATATGGCACCTATTTTTATTTGGCTGGTGCTGTTTTCTTGACGATTCGTCCTATTCTCAGAATCGTTAGGAACATTTTCATTTACGACGAGAAAAGAACAAGGAAAAAGCATGGGAAGGCAGTTTAGCCTTCTCCATGCTTTTTTGTTATTCTTGTGTTGTGCATATTTCGCATACTGCGATTCGAAAAATTTCTAAGTATAGAACAATTTTTCGGTTTCCTTCTCTATATACTCACGTCTATGCTGTTTCATGTATCTACTCTTACAGCGTCATTTGGTACACTCGCACAGGAATTCCTTCATTATCCTGAGCCATCCCGATAAACTGCCAATTGTATTTTTCATAAAAATCCGTATGATCCGTCACAAGGTAAAGCACCTTTACGCCCATTTCTGCAAAGTCTTGCTTGATCGTTTCTAAAATCATTTTGGCAATCCGTTGGTTTCGGTAGTCTTTTTCAACAAACAGCGCACAGACATTCGGAGTCAAATCTACTCGATCATGAAAATCATTGTCAACAACACCTGCACCTGCAATAATCTCTCCCCATTCATTCAACACCACATACCATTGCGGAACCGATGTGTTTTTTCTCGTGCTTGCTTGGATACTTTCTTCATAAACAGCAACTGGCAGATGCCATTTTGAAGCAAACCATTCGGCTGTTTCTTTTATCAATGTCGGTCGATCCCGCAATTTTATGACTGTTCTTCTCTCCATTTGTACTCTCTCCCATTCATATTTGGTCTATTATAGCACCTTGTATTTCAAATAGCTTTCCAATCGCTCGATTTTTTTGAATGAATGGGATTTTTTATTTATACACAAATTTCAAGACAAATATACCTCGATTTTCTCATTCATTATTCGATCCTAAGTTTTAAATTACTTATTTCCATAAAAAAACAGAACCAGATAACCGGTTCTGCTTTCTTTTTTCATTAAGCATCCAAAGCTTCTTTTCTTCTTTCTTGGATCGTAGCTACCTTGACGAACGGCAGATAGATCAAAATAGAAAGGATCAGATTGACAGCGGCCAGTACACCACCTGCAATACTCTTCGTTGCCAATACACCGCCAATAACTGGTGGTGTTACCCATGGTGGCATAACAGTAGCTGCTGGCACTAAACCTGTAGAAGTCGCAAAGTACGCAACACTAACTAAGACCATTGGTGTCAAAATAAATGGAATGAACATGATTGGATTCAATACGATCGGTAAACCAAACATCGTTGGTTCATTGATATTGAAAACACCTGGCGCAATCGACAAGTTTGTTACAACCATATACGGTTTGTTTTTACGTCCTACTAAATAAATAGCTAACAGTAAACCTAATGTTGCACCTGTTCCTCCTAAATTGACAAAGCTGTCGAAGAAAGGTTTGTTCACGATAAATGGTGCGCTATGTCCAGCTGCGATCGCATTGACATTTGCTTCGATTGCCGGCGCATTGATCGTTTGCATCAAAGGATCGACCATATTCGCCCCGTGTAAACCAAAGAACCATAAGAATGGTGTGATAAATGCAAGCAATAATGCAGATGGATAAGAGTTCGCAAGTCCCATAAATGGTTCTTGGACCACTGTATAGAACGAACCTACGATATCATCAACCCCAAATGCAGCAAAAATTGCAGCAACTAAAGCAAAGGCAGAGATAGTGATCATTGCTGGCAGTAATGAAGCAAATGCTTTCGCAACTGCTGGTGGCACACCATCAGGCATTTTGATGATCAATTTTTCATTTCCGCTTAAACGTACAAAGATTTCTGTTGAAATAATCCCAACAATAATAGCAATAAACAAACCGTTTGAGCTCATACCTAATGCTCCGCCTAAAGCAAAGAAAGAGCCTAAAGAAATCACACCTGCGGAAACACCGTCTTTTCGGTAGCCGTTAGCTAAATGATACGCAAGTAAGAAAGCAATCAAGACAGAAAGAATGGCAAATGTGCCGTTCCAAGCTGCAGCCCCGAATCCTTTCCATGATTCACCGCCAAAAATTGAATTCATCAATTCTTGGAATCCGGGAATCGGTAAGTTATTGATCATTACTGCTAATGCTCCTAAAATCATTAACGGCATACTCACCATAAATGAATCCCGAATCGCAACTAAATGCCGTTGTGCACCAATTTTTGATGCGACAGGTATAAAATGTTTCTCCATAAATGCAACAAATTTATCCATAAATCTTCCCTCTTTTCTTTACTGTGAATTACGCGTCCAACCGACGATACAGATCAATGATCTCTTTTGCTAAATCTGTAAAAGCAATAGATGTCATCAGGTGATCTTGACTGTGAACTGTCAAAAGTGTTACTTCAACGTGGTTTCCTTGTGCTTCTTGCGTCAGCATCTCTGTTTGAGAGTGATGTGCTTGGACTAAAGATTCCTCTGCATCTTTGATTTTTTCATCTGCTAAAGTGAAATCTCCTTTTTTCGCAGCAGCAATCGCTTCCATTGCATCGCTTTTTGCATTTCCGCCAAACATGATCAGACCCATGATGGCTTCTAGATTTTTTTGATCTTCCATTTCTTGTTTCCTCCGATATTTTTATTATTTGTTTATTAGTTTTTCTGCTTGGTCGAGTACTTTTTCACCATTCATCATGCCATAGTCAGCCATATTGATCACATCTAGAGGAATGCCTTTAGGTGCTAGCTTTTCAGCAAATTGATTTTGCATAAAACGTACTTGCGGACCTAAAAGTAAAACGTCTACATTTTTAGATTCTATTTGATTATCTGCATCTGAGGCAGAGACAGCAAAGATATCTGCTTCCATTCCTTTTGCTTCTGCTGCTTTTTGCATTTTTGTGACTAGGAGGCTTGTACTCATTCCCGCTGAACATACAAGCATGATTGTTCTCTTTTCCATTTTAAACACGTTCCTTTCTATTCTTACACTTGTATATAAAGCAAGTAGTGTGCCAACTTTAAAAGCGCTTTAAAAAGTTGATAATATCACGTTTATGGTCTATACCAAGTTGCATACACACTAAAAAAGAAAGCGCACACTAAACACACAAATTCTTTTTTATTGTATTTATTTCTTTTAACGTGCACAAAAAAAGTTGTGACAAGTCTTTTGTCACAACTTTTTTGAATAAGAGGTCAAAATGCTACTTTCACAACCTCCTTTATTCCAAATAACCATCAAATACAATCAATATCTTCGAAAAACTTCTAGTTATTTATAGGCTTCATCAGGTAAGCTTAATTCTCTCTTATCAATCAGAGACTGATACCAGGAAGCAGACTTTTTCAATATTCTGCTCCGTTCATCGTTCAATTCGATTCGAACTAATCCATATCGATTCTTAAATGCATTCATTGGTGAAACACAGTCAGTGAATGCCCATAGCATATAACCTTCGCAATTTGCACCTTCTTCTGCTGCTTTGATCAAATAACGCAAATGCTGTCCGATAAATTCGATACGATAGTCATCTTGCACGATTCCTTTCTCATCCATGTACTGTTCTTCATGTTCTCTTCCCATACCATTTTCTGTTATCAGCCAAGGGATATTATGATAATTTTCTTTTAGATACATGGCTATATCGTACATGATTTTTGGATAGATCTCCCACCCTCTAGAATTGTTCATTTTCTTTCCAGGTAAATCAAAGACTTCATAATATCGTTCTGGATGGAAAGGTGTCTCTTCATTCCATTGATAACGAGGAGCACGAACGCGTTTAGGGTAATATTGATTGATCCCAAGGAAATCTACTGTATGATGCTGAACCGTTTCTAAATCCTCTGTTGCAGGATCGAAATAAATCGATTGTTTTCGACACAACTCTAGGAACTCTTCTGTGTAGTACCCTTTTACCATCGGATCAAAAAATACTCGATTATAAAACAGATCATACATATAAGCAGCTTTTTGGTCTTCTGGAGAACTGGAACGAGCATAGACCATCTCAGGATTTAAAATACAGCCAATCCTTCCGCCATAATTGCCACTATGGTAAATTTCTACAGCTTTAGCCGTTGCTAATACTTTGTGATAATTCCACATCATCCATTTTTTTGTGTTTTGTTCATGCGGCCAGCGAACAGCATCCAAATAGCAACGCGTTTGGGGAACGATTGGTTCGTTGAATGTAAACCAGTTTTTTACCCTGTCACCGTAACGATCAAAAGCAATCTTTGCGTACTTAGCATAAAAATCAACCACTTTTCTTGAAGACCAGCCATCATATTTTTCCAAAAGAAAAGCAGGGACTTCGTAGTGTTCTAAACAAATCATCGGTTCTACGTCTGCTTCGATCAAAGAGTCGATCATTTCACTTATATGCTGAGCATATTCTTCATCTACTATACAATTCTCGTAATCAGTGAAAAAACGAGCCCAATTGATAGAAGTCCGATAATGTGTCAGATGGATGGATTTCATCAAATCTACATCCTGTTGGTACTGCTCCATAAAATTAGTTGCTACGGCTGGACCATACCCATTATGCCAAACAAAATGTTCATTTTTATACCAGCTATCTATAAACGAATCCTGTCCTTCTTTTTTTCCTTTCCAACCTTCCGTTTGCCAAGCAGAAGATGCTGCACCAAGAATAAAATTTTCTGGAATAGTAATTTTCATGATTTCCTCCTGTTTTTTAGATCACATCATTTTCCACACGATTTGCTACTTTTACGAATGGCAGATAGATCAAAATAGAAACAACAATACAAACAAGTTGCGTAATAACTGCACCGATATTTCCTGCTGTGGCCAGATAAGCATTGACGATCGGCGGCATCGGCCAAGGAACCATTACAACTGCTTTTGCCGCAAATCCTAAAGCGGTTGCAAAATAACCAATCGTTCCTGTAACAAGCGGCGTTAAGATAAACGGGATAGCTAAAATAGGATTCAGCATGATCGGCATACCAAAAATAACTGGTTCATTGATGTTGAAGATCCCAGGAGCAAGAGATAACTTGGTGATTTGTTTCATATCTTCTCGCTTTCCCACTAGCAATACTGCTATCAGTAGACCTATCGTGACCCCAGACCCGCCCATACTCATATACATATCCCAAAATGGCATAGTGATAATGTTTGGTACTTCTTTTCCAGCTTCAAAAGCTTCCGTATTTACAGCAATTGCCGCTAAAAGCAACGGTTCTCGAATTGGCTTCACCATTTGATTTCCATGGATACCAATCACCCAAAAGACTTGCGCAATGAACATCAATAACAAAATACCTGGTAGCCCTTGAACGACACCTTCTAATGGGCGTTGTACGACATTGTAAATGATATCATAAAGGTACATCCCTGTAAGTTCTTTGATGATAAACCCCGCAGCCGCGATACCTGATACTGTCAGAATCGTGGGAAATAACGCAGAAAAACTGGCAGAAACATTCGTTGGCACGGTATCAGGCATTCTCAGCTGTAGTTTTTTCTGTTTCCTCAACCAGCAATAAAGTTCAATGGAAAGGATGGAGACCAACATTCCCAAAAATAACCCTTTCGTATCTGTATATTGTTTAGCCAATACGTTCTCTACTATAACAGTCTGATTTTCATTCACTAATTCATAAACAGTTGGATTAACAGATAAATAAGACATCACTGCGATAATACCAGGGAATACACCATCCACTTTATTCAGCCTTGCTAATTCGATCCCTATCAGAAAAACAGCATAGATGGTCAAGAAACTTAGTGTGACATAGCTGATGGCAGATGCGATAGGTTTTAATTCTTCTAAAAAACGCAAAAAACTTATCTGTGCTAACCCATTTTCCGAATCAAAGACCATTGCTGAAAACAACGTGCCAAAAGCACCCGTAATAATTACCGGAATCAATGCAGCAAATGCGTTTTTTATCACCATGATATACCTTAAATTATTGATTCTCGTTGCCACGTTCCCTAAAACATTGGCTAATTTATCCATAAAACTCATTCCAGATCCCCTCATTCCTGCTTCTTCTCCTTGCCGTCATCTCTTTTTGCCTGTTAGTCAGCGCTTACATTTCGGTGAATAAAAACTATTTGCTTGTCCGTTTTACCAAATATAAAACAAAAATTCATCTGATGTATTTATCATAAAATACATCAGATGAACTGTCAATTAGTTTCTTTCTTCCCAATTATTTTCTGTAATTCTCTCCGATTTGTTGCCATATGGACAGTCATCGCATCAAATGCCGCAAGTACATTCCGCCTCTCGATAGCCTGAACGATTTCTGTGTGGATATCGATCGTCTCGATTTTCAAATGCTGGATATCATAATTTTTGTTAAATAAAGCAATCGATTCATTAATGATCGGAATGATATGCAGTAACGCTACGTTTCCGCTAGCTTCTGCAATCGTCGTATGAAAATCGATGTCTAATTGAACATGATCTTGTGTACCTTCTCGAAAAGACGTTTCAATCTTTTGCGTTAAGCTTTTCATTCGGCTGATTTGATTTTTCGTTGCATATTCCGCCGCTAACCCTGCCATCTTTGGCTCCAGTAAATATCTCAGCTCAAACAAGTCTCGTATCATCCGGTCCTGATCTTCAATCAAAGAAAAACCGAGTGGATCATTAGCAATCCCTCGCTTATCACTGACAAATGTCCCCGCCCCTTGCCGAACTTCAAGAATATTCCTAGAAGCAAGCGCTCGGACAGCTTCTCGCACCGTGCTGCGTCCCACCTCTAAATAATCGGACAACTCATATTCATTCGGCAATTTATCTCCTACTTGCAACTGCTTTTCCTTTAAATATCTAAGGATCTTGTCCGTGGTTACTTCTACTAGGGTTTTATTTTCTTCCAAACCACATACCTCCTTTTCATCTGATGTATTTTTTCGTAATTATTATAACACGTTTGAATCATCTGATGATTTTTTGTATAAAAATCGATTCATCCGTTCATGGATATACAAACGAAGCTATTTACCATAAAAAAAGACTAGGATAAAATTCACTCCTAGCCTTCGATCATTTTTATTTTGAACGACAAAACGTATGATGTTCAATAATAGATGAGCTTCATTCGATTCTTGATGACATTTTTTGATAGATGGATAAAAAGTTTGATTACATCGTTTCTATTCTAGAATTTGGTCGATCTTCAATTCTTCTTCTGGTGAGAAATCTAAATTATCCATCATTCGAACACTTTCTTGTAACTGACTTAACCGACTTGCTCCAACCAGTACACTCGTAACAGATTTTTGTCGCAAATTCCATGCAAGGGCCATTTGCGCTAATGATTGCCCTCGTGATACGGCGATTGTCTGCAGTGCTTTGATTTTTTCCAGAGTTGATCCAACTTGTTCTTCTGAAAGGAATGGTATTTCCTTACGATGTGCTCTAGAATCTTCAGGAATCCCATGCAGATAACGATTTGTCAGCAAACCTTGGGCAAGCGGGCTGAACGTGATTGCTCCTAGACCTTCTTCTTCTAATACTGGAGATAAGTCGTCTTCTAGTAGTTCACGAGAAAACATATTGTAGCGCATCTGATGAATAATGAACGGTGCTTCTTTTCTTTTTAAAATTTCAGTCATTTTTTTGGTATCTTCTCCATTATAGTTGGATATACCAATATATAATGCTTTCCCTTGTCTTACAAGTTGCATCAATGCTTCTGCTGTTTCTTCCAAAGGTGTATCAGGGTCTGGACGATGATGATAGAAGATGTCGACATAATCTAGCCCCATTCTTTGGAGACTCTGATCACAACTTGAAATGATAGATTTACGAGAGCCCCATTCTCCGTATGGACCTTCCCACATATGATAACCTGCTTTGCTAGAAATAATCAGTTCATCACGGTAGGCTTGAAAATCTTCTCTAAAAATACGCCCGAAGTTTTTCTCTGCAGCTCCAGCAGGGCCTCCATAATTATTCGCAAGGTCGAAATGGGTAATTCCCATGTCGAATGCACCTCTTAAAATCTCTCTTTGGTTATGGATAGGATCATAATCACCAAAATTTTGCCATAATCCGAGAGATAAAATCGGTAATTTCAAACCTGAATGACCGGATTTACGATATTCCATTTTTTCATAACGTGCACTATCTGCAATATACAAGTTTTCTCCTCCTTACCATTTTTAAAACGCTTTCTTTCGTTCTGCTTTTAGTTTACTACATTTTAAAGAAAAGGAGTTAGTCAAAATGATTTTTTCTTGTATTTTTTTACCATTTGTTTTTTATTCGTTGATAGATCAGAAATTGTTTACGTGCTTGCTGAATTTTTTTATAGCGTTTCGGTTGTTTTTTGTAAAATTGCTGATGATAATTTTCTGCTGGCCAAAACGTACCAACTGGTTCAATTTTTGTGACGATTGGTTGGCGGAACGTTCCTGAACTGACTAGTTCCTGTTTCGATTGCTCCGCTAATTTTTTCTGACGTTCGTCTTGATAAAAAATCACCGGACGGTACTGCTTCCCTCTATCTTGAAATTGTCCAAAGGCATCTGTGGGATCAGTTATTTGCCAATAGATTGTCAACAAATCGCTATAACTTATCTCTCTCGTATCATAAATGATCTCCACAGCTTCCACATGGCCTGTGTAACCACCACTTACTTGATCATAATTTGGTTTTTCAACATGTCCGCCCGTGTATCCTGACAAAACGGATAGGTTCCCTTTTTTCGATTCAAACGGCTCGACCATGCACCAGAAACATCCCCCTGCAAATACTGCACGTTCTTGATAGTCAGCATCTTGCATAGCATGCTTGGAAAAGTCATATTTTTGTTGCGTGTCAAATCCTTCCGTAAGCAATAAATAAAAGTCCATTACGTCAGGCGTCAGATTCATTCGGATAGCTAATGGACGTAGTGTTGCTTCTAGTTTTGATAACTGTTCTTTAGCGGATGTATTCTCTCTTATGTCATTCTTTGTCTGGATCAATACTTTTCGTTCCCAATCTCGTGTATTCGGATTTAAAATCAGATTATAAAGTGTTTGAATGAATACTTGTTCCTTATCCATAGACTCTCCTCCTTTCCGAAGAAGACAAGCTAGTGACTTTAGCTGTAATTTATCATAAAGTGAGGAAATAAGCGATTGAATCGTATCTATTCAAAGAAGATAAGCGGCTTCAGATGATATAAGATGATCTTTATCTTAAAAAGTATACTCTATGGTTTGGTTTAACTAAAAAACGACCTCTGAAAAAAGGGATGTTCTCCAGTTCTCAGAAGTCGAGTAAAGATGATTCTTTTTTTATGAACGATAATAAACTTCATCCAAAAACAGACCTTGTGCAGGGACGGTTTCTCCTGCATGCTGCCGCACTTTGCTTTCGAATATTTCATCGATTGTTTCTATCGGCATGGCACCTGTACCGATTTCTAGTAATGTTCCCATGATGATTCGCACCATTTTATATAGAAATCCGTCTCCGACAAAAGTAAAATGAAGCATTTCTCCCTTACGTTCGATAGATAATTCATCAATCGTACGTACCGTAGATTTTTTTGATTTTTTCAATGCAGAAAAACCAATGAAATCATGTGTACCCATCAATTTTTCGCAAGCTGCATTCAGCTTATCCATATCCAACTCTTGAGGAAAATAAAAGCTGTGATTTCGTTCAAATGCTGAAGGAATCACGTTGTTCCAAACATAATAGCTGTATTTTTTGCCCACCGCATTATATCTTGCATGGAAGCGCTCAGGCATCTCTTCGATTCTTTTGATGACAATATCTCGCGGAAGATAGCGATTCATAAAGTCGATCATTTCTGCCAGTCCAATTTCTGAGTTTGTTTTGAAATTTGCCACTTGTCCTCGCGCATGCGTGCCGGCGTCTGTTCTTCCTGATCCAATAATTTCTATCTCTTCATTTGTCATCTGATGCAACACTTTTTCGATTTTCCCTTGGATGGTTTTATCGTCATCTCCAAGTCTTTGCCAGCCTGAATATCTTTTTCCGTCATATTCGATCGTCAACTTGATGTTTCTCATATTTTTGTGGCTCCTCTATATTCCATTTGGTCTTCTCTCTACCTTTTTAAGATTGTAGCACAAATTAAAGCTACTTGCTTCTCTGTGAGAGAAACCAAGTAGCTTTAAATAATTGTTTATGAACAATTGTATTATTTATAATTCATAATGAATCACTTCTTTATATTCCTCATATAATTCTGCGTTTCGCAGATCGCCCCCATCTAAATTCGCCGAATAAAATATAGGAGGATGTTTTATCCCATTTGCAATAAGCTGTTCGCAAACTTCCACGATGATCGTATTGAGGATGGCTGCACCGATTACAGTAGAGGAAGGACCGGCTTTTTGTACGATACCTGTCAGCTCACAGCAAGCATCTCCTATATCCCCATGGTTATCGATAACTATATCAGAAACCTCAAACAATCGTTTCCCTGATGAATGACGACTAGTGACCGATCGTGAATATTGGACATTCGTCAAACTAATGATTTTTACGCCCTTCGCTTTTGCAGTTAACGCTAAATCAATAATGATTGGGTTTCTTCCCGATACCGAGTGAAGGATCAATACATCTTGATTTTTAAATGAAACTGTTTTTGCTAAATTCGTTCCATATCCTTCTAAACGTTCCATTTGACTGGTAAAGGTGATAGGGGAACGATCTAGCATCACTTCTCGTCCAAAGATAGCATTGATGGTCATCATCCCACCTGCCCGATAATACATCTCTTCCGCTAAGATACCAGCATGACTAGCACCAAAAATATAGACCGAACGTTTTTGCAGATTCGCTTGGGTCAATACATCGATTGCTTCTTTGATTGACTTTTTTTCTTCCTTTTCAACCAAATCTAATAACTGTTTGATTTTATCCATATATTTGAACATCTAGAACCCTCCAAACAAACCGCTAAATCCTCTACCGATCATTCCCCATAACGACAAATCGTTTCCGCCGAAAATCAATATCCAGCTTTGGATCGTCGTACTAAAAACAATAGCTGAAAAACCAGCTAATACGACCATGACAAATGAAGCTGCGATTGTTCCGACAACCGCTCCACGAAAGCCACCTTGACCTTCACCGATGACTGCTGCACCACCACATTCAAAGAAACTTGTGATTACTAATGGCACAAGCAACACGCCGAATAGATGGAATGAATTCGCCAAAACAACTAAAATCGTAGAAGTGATCATTGCCACGATAAAACCGATAATCACTGCATTTGGTCGATAATTGAATAAAATAGGCACATCAAATGCTGGTTTCGCTCCCGGTACGACTTTTTCTGCAACCCCTTGAAACGCTGGAATGATTTGATTGATCAGTAGTCGGACACCATATAGCATAATGAGTAGTCCTGCACCAAAATTCAACCCTGCTTCAATCGAAAACATCAGGAGATTATCCCCTTCTGGTATCAAAACAGGTGCGATGATCCCAACTACGGTATTCATCAAGAACATGACTAGTGCACCTGTAATTGAGATTTCTCGGAAAAATGAAAGATTCTCAGGTACTTTGATATCTTCTGTCGATTTTTCTTTATTTCCTACTCGTTTTGCTACAAATCCTGAAACTAAAGACAAAACACCCGTTGGATGACCAATCAGGAAAGAATCATCTCCCGTAGCATCCCAGACATATTTGCGCATGATCCACGGCATAAACGACCAATAACAAGCCGATAAAATCCCGCTGATCCCAATCAATGCTCCCCCTGACAGTCCTGCTTCCACACCAGCTGCTACAAATACGAAAGGAAACCACCAAAGCATATGACCTGTTAAAAAGATCGTCTTCACAGGTGTAAACCGAGCAATCAATAAATGGATAACTAATCCTAAAAACATAGCTAATCCGACCGTTCCGCCATATTCTGCAGTAAACGTCACATCAGATAGTCCTTCTGTCACTTCTACACCCAACTGTGTTTGGACAGCTATATTGATTGGAGAAATCGTTCCGACCAGCATATTGACTCCGGCGGTCAAAGCAACCATACCAAATGCAGCGGTCAAAGCTCCCTTAACCGTTTCTGAAAATGATTTTCGCTGGATGAACAGCCCGAGCATCGCAATCAAACCTAACAAGACGGGCGGATTCTTCAAGATGTGTTCACTAATGAAATTCATTCTTTTATTCCCCCTTATCAGCTAGATATTGTTCCAATTGCGCCTTTATTTCTGAAGTATCCATATACTTTTTAATAGGATAAACAGGCGCTTTTACAGAAGCTTTTAGTTCTGGAAGTAATTCATGACTTGTAAAATAAACATCTGCCATCGTTGCTTTGGCAGTGGATAAATCTGTATTTTCCACTGTCGCCTTTAAACCCAGCTCCTTAATTACTTTATCAAGAGACATTTTCAAAACCATAGAACTCCCTACACCAAATCCACATACTGCTAAAATTTTCATTTTTCTTCCTCCTTATGCAAATAACTGAATGATTGTTTCTTTATTTCCTGATAAAATCGTTTGATATTTTTCATTGTCCATAAATATTTCCATGATATCTTTTAATCTCTCCAGATGGCTTTCGTGGTTTTTGGCAGCTAAAACCAAAAAAATATGGATTGGTTTCTCTTTCATATCTACAGCATCTTTTACGACTAAAAGGCTCATACTTTGCTCGTTTACTCCAAGACCTGGTTTTGCGTGCATCAGCGCAAAATAATCAGCCAATACCATATATGGTCCATTTTCCTCTACACTTCTGATCATGTTTTCTAAATACGTATGCGTTATCATTTTGTTTTTTAATAATGGATTGCTAGCGATTTCGACTGCTTTCATCCAATTTTCAGCCGTTTCTATTACTTGGATTTGATTTTTCGGCAGCAATTTATTGATAGTACTCATTCTCTGACCTCCAACATTTTTGAAATAAACCAATTTTTATCCTCTATTCCTTGCATGACCATTTTCATCACAGGTTCGACTTCTTTCACATCTTCTTCTCGGATCATTAGCAGAACAACGATATCTGCCTTTTGATATCCCCATGAAAATGGCTTGTCTGCTATCAATACAGCAACCGAAGTTTGTTTAACGACATTGGGATTGCCATGAGGAATAGCAAAACCATTCTCCAAGTATGTTGATTGGATTTCCTCACGCTCAAAAATAGAGTAGAGAAATCGCTGTTTCGATTCTTCATTCTCAAACTGTTGCTGATCAACCAAAAAACGGATAGCAGCTTCTTTTGAATCAAAGTGATCAAAATAGACATTAGAGGAAATAAGAGGTTTCACTTTTTCAGCTATCGAGCCTTCGATGTTTATTTGTTCGTTATCTATGACCAGATCGATATAATGATTCATGATACGTTTCATATCTCTAGCAGTAACCATTGGCGAAATTCTTACTACTGGTCTAATTTGTTTAGGTATATCGACAGTGGAGATAATCAAATCTACGTCAAACAAATCTAGTCTGTTCAATTTATCGACAGATGCTGTTTCGATACTATCGATATCAGGTAAGATTCTTCTGATTTTTGCAGAAACAAATGAACTGGTTCCCATGCCATTGGGACATACGAATAAGAGTCTATTTAATCGTTTGACACGCTCGATTGCTGCTTGGAAATGGATAGCTACAAAACCTACTTCATCTTCGGACATGCTTACTTGATAAGGCCAGCGAAAATCATTTAACGCAAACCAGACAACACCATACAAAGAAGGATAATTTTGTTTTATCTCATCTATCAAAGGATTTACGATGGTCGTTTGAGCCTCAATACGTAAAAGCAGCTGATACAGATGGACAAGCAGATCTTCTTCTAAACGACTATCTTGGGTAAGATCTATCTGAATGCCTCTACTCACTTTTTGGATCAATTGCCGGATTTTTTCTCGAAATACTAAAGGGATCGTTTCATTTTTCATGAAAAAGCGTAAACCACTTCCCACAATAACATAAGTCAAATACTGTACTTCTTCTTGCGAAAATTGGTAAATACGCTGTTCCTCTAACTGATGCAGCAATTCACAAACGAGGGGATATTTGTTGAATTCTAAAAAATACTTTCCATATTGATTTTTACCTTTTAAACTGATTTTCTTCCCTTCTCTTAAACGCTGAATCATCAATAAGATTGAAACGATGATACTTGAAAAGTAGCTTTCTGGTAGCTCAATTTGCTTGTCTGCAATGCTCTCGCGAAAAGATCGTTCGACTATTGCTAGAAGCTTTCGATCCACTATTTCTCTTACGATCTCCAATTCATCAAAATGATTCAGGATCATACGCTTCAGTACCTTCTGAACCTGTATTTCATTTCCTTCAAAATATGTCCCGAAACGATCAAAACTGAGATTCAACCCTTCTTTCGCAAATACATATTTGATGTAAGAAATATCATTTGCGATACTGCTTCTGGAAACATAATATTCTTCAGAAAGTTGCTGGTAACTTACATGCTCGAAATTGGACAATCTGTTCAGGATCGCTACTCTTCGTAGTTTGCTTTCTTGATATTGTATTACACTCATTTCCATCACCTTCTATATTCACTATAATTTTTTCTTATAAGGAGAACTAGACCAAATAAAAGATTAAAATAACCTGAGAAATCATACACTGCTCTTTCTCAGTTAATATACGCTAAAACAGAAGCTATACAAGAAAATTATGGAACTATATTTCAGAAAAACAAAAAAACAGCCAACGGACGAAATGTCCGCTGACTGTTCAATTTGATGGCTCAAGTTTTACTGTCTGAGATGCAAGATACTCAACCAGGCAATGGGCACATAATTAAAGAAAAAACTGATTCTTTGGCAAAATCCTATTTTATTCAGGAATGACCAAGAATTTATAGAAGGAATTCTTGCCAGACCATAAATCGCCGCAAAAAGCAAACTGATCACAGACAATCCAAGGTATAAGTGGCTTACGTCCATTTGCCCATTTTTTCGATAGATCAAGAAAAGAAGAACTGGAAACAATAAAAAACCACTATAACCTAAACCTGATCCGATATTATGGACCCATGTCGAGACATTCCACGAAGATTCATGGGTATTGATACTGAACAAACCTGTAAAGATACAATCACCTATACCATAAAAACCGATAGATGCTGTAACCAGGGTAGCTAACACACGAGATGTACTTACAAATGCAGCATACAATGCAGGCAATGACAGGATGAAAAAAATCCCTGAAACCACTGACCAAATAAGAAATGCTTTTCTTACAGGACTGGAAATCTCTCCAAATACACTAATCACACTCTTCATTTGATCTAATTCAGGATAATACAACCCTAATACGTACGGAGTCAAAAAATCACTCAACACGCCTAATAATAAAAAGAAGAAACCAAATTTACGTAAAAAATCCATGATGCGCCTCCAATAACAATTACCTATGCTTTTAATTGTTATTATAAACGACTTTATCTCGATTTAACAGGATCCTCTATTTTACACGAACATCTACATAACTCATTAAAAATTTGAATCGTCTTAAGGTTCATCCCTAAATATCTAATATTCAACGTTCATTTAACCCATCTAATCGATCTTTCAATTTGATTTTTTCTCCACTTCTTTTACGCGCGCCTAATTCTCCTATTGCAGTGAACAACAGATCACTTGAGGAATTTAAGGCAGTTTCCATTGAATCTTGGATAACACCGATAATAAATCCGATACCGACGATTTGCATCGCAACATCATTAGAGATACCAAACAAACTACATGCTAATGGAATCAATAACAGTGAACCGCCCGCAACACCTGAAGCCCCACAAGCAGCTAAAGCAGACAAAATACATAAAAGGACTTTCAAAACAAATGGTGCTTCAATCCCTAAGGAATGTACAGCCGTCAATGACATCACGGAAATGGTAATCGCAGCACCGCCCATATTGATCGTAGCACCTAATGGGATCGATATGGAATAAGACTCTTTCGTCAATTTCAATTTTTCAGCCAGCATCATGTTTATCGGGATATTTGCGGCAGAACTTCGGGTAAAGAAAGCGGGAAGCGCACTTTCTTTCAAACAAAAAAGAATCAATGGATAGGGGTTTTCTTTAATAAACAAAAACGTGAGGAACGGGTACACAACTAATGCGACAAACAGCATCGTGCCAATCAACACAAGTAAAAGCTGCAGATACTCTGCCAATCCAGCGATTCCAGTCGTGGCAATCGATTGATAAACCAATCCTAAAATCCCTATCGGAGCGAATGCAATAATCACTTGTACGACTTGTGATAATGCTACAGATATTTGATCCACCAATTCTTTTGTCGATTCTGAACGTGCTCGAAAAGCCAGACCTAACAACACAGCCCAGAATAAGACACCAAGATAATTCGCATCAATGAGCGATTGAACAGGATTTTGTGTGACATTTGTCAACATCGTAGATAAAACACTTTCCAAATTTTGCGGTGCTTGTTCAGATACTGTTTCTTGTAAAGTAATAGGAACAGTAAAAATTGAACTTATAATCACTGCTACAAGTGCCGAAAGCAATGTTCCTACTAAATATAAGACTAAAATAGGCTTCACAAATGTCTT
Organism: Enterococcus sp. HMSC076E04; assembly: GCF_001814285.1. Lineage (NCBI taxonomy): Bacteria > Bacillati > Bacillota > Bacilli > Lactobacillales > Enterococcaceae > Enterococcus > Enterococcus sp. HMSC076E04. The sequence goes on from NZ_KV815631.1 coordinate 99,139, forward strand.
ATTTCCTATTTTATGTTTGGCAATTGAAGCCATCGTCAAGAAAAAAACTAGAAGAGGCGCAATTGCTTTCAAGCAACTGACAAACAACGTACCCAATATTGAAATAAATGTCCACGTGGGGAAAAAGATACCAAACAATATTCCGACTAAAATACCAACAACAATACGTTGAACTAACGACATATCCAAAAACTTCTCTAACAAATGACCACCCTTTCACAATTTTACCAATCATTGTATCATTTTATCTAAAGAAACTAAAGGTGCAATTTTCTAAAAATTCTAATAATACAATTGGCAATTCATGCTCTTGCAACATTCAATGTTAGTATTGGAGGGTTTATTCAATCTCTAAAGAAGTCGAGAGAAAACTATTTATCGTTATTATTAAAGTTATCCAAGTAAAACGTAACTAAGATGAAGGACGAAACTAGAAATTTCATCCTTCATCTTAATTCTTTGACATAACAATCAATTAATATTTTCCACTGAGTCTCTTCTTTCTCTCACTCTCACTGGTTTACTTGCCCATAAACGATTTGATCAAAGCCATTTTTCAATTCATTATTCGCTGTCTCGTTGAAGTAAAGATAATTATCGGGATTCCCCTGATTTTGTTGTGTCACCAATACTTTTGGCTGATTTTGCTGAAAACCGAATAGATAGACGTGCTTTTTCAGATATGGTTCTGTCTCTGCATCGGAATAGACGGCTGTGATTTGATAATCTGCTTGACCTGTCCCGCTTTCTGACCATTCTGCAGAAACAGGCACTCCACCAATAGCCATCTTCCACTCCCCATTCAAAATAGCTTGAGGGACTTTAAGACCATATAAGTCCACACTCATTTGATTCGTATAACTTTTGTATTGTTGTCCCATTGTTTGGCCCCATGTGGTCATAAATGCCTCTAATTGTGCGGCTTTGTCTGCATTCCACAGTGTTTGTTCGACTTGTTCGCTGCTTTCTGAAGAGGAAGATGAAGCCTCTACAGAAGAACTTGAAGTAGATGTTTGAGTTGTTTCAGTCGTTTTGGAAGACTCTGACGAAGTAGAGGTATCTGCTGTTTCTGTACTTGTTGCAGTTGACTTGCTCTCTGTGCTAGTTGTTGTAGTAGTTGCAATTGTTGTTTTCGCTGTTTCTTTTGTTGATTCTTTTCTTGGTTCATTCCCGTTGGTACAACCAGCTAACAAAAAAGCTAGACCCATTATTAATAAAATCCTTTTTTTCAATTAAAAAACCCCTTTCGATTACTCCCCCACTTCTTTATTCTATCAAATAAGCAATGTGATTTTATTGATTTTTTGTATTTTCTCATCCATCTTTTAAACCATTTAAAAACTAAGAAGCACCCGCTGATGTCTTATAGACAACATCAGCGGGTGCTTCTTTTTATTTTATTTTTAAGACAAAAACTTCGTGTTTTTTTCCTGCTTTTCTCACGCTTTATATTTGTGTTTGAAGAAACATAGACTTTTAGTCATCATCGTCTTCCTCATCCAAATCTTGTCGGACAGTTTTTCCTTGGAGTCTTTGTACTTGGTAGATGATTTCTTTATTGAAACTTAAAAGTTCAACGAGTAATTGTTGCAAGCCATATTTTTCTTCTTTTTCAGCTAACTTGATTGCCCGTGTGATAAAGACATTTTGGAAATCAAAATCTTTTGCAAAGTTTTCCAATATTGTTGAGGCTAGTAAATATTTGTTTTGACCATGTTCGTAAATTTTTCCATAACGCATGACTTCTTCTAAAGTAGACGGAACGATTTCATTCTCAATCACTAACTCATGAGAGATTTTATTGAACCATCTCGCTTCTTGATCAGCATATTCTGAAAAAAGGGTACTTAATTCTTGCGAAGATGTACCCAAAACATACAATTGTGCTTGGATCAATTTCATTTCTTCTAATTTGAAATTTGCTAATACATGCCCCACCATGGCGCCAGCAGTTGGTTTATGATGGTCGATACCTGCTTGTTTTATTTCTTGAGCAAATTTTTCTTCCACTATATTCATTGATTTATGCCTCTTTTACTTTTGTTGATTGGACTTCATAACCTAATTTTTCCACAACTGCAGCTAATTGTTCAGGGTGAACTTTATCTGGATCAAAGTTTGCTTTGATTTTGCTCGCATTAAACAAAACTTTCGTATTGCTTACCCCAGGCTGTTGCGAAACCGCATGTTCGATTTTTTGCATACAGCTTGGACAAGCTAGTGTATCTAATTGCATAATCATTTTTTTCATCATAGTTCTTCCTCCCTTTTTCTTGATAGTCTTATTCTAGATTACAGCTTCCATAAAAAAATTGATTCTTATCAAGTTTTACGATTTTTCCTCTTTGCTTTCGTGTCCAAAATACAATAAACGCATCGCGTTAAAGATAACGATCAAGATACTAGCTTCGTGAACGAACATCCCACTAGCCATGTAAATAAACCCGGCAAATAAGCCGATGAGTAAAAATAAGACGACACCAATGGCAATCACTACATTTTCACGGGTATTCAAAACAGTTTTCTTAGCCAAACGGTAGGCATGAACCAACGATCCAAAACTAGATTGCATCAAGACAACGTCACTCGTTTCGATAGCAACATCCGTTCCTGATCCCATAGCAATCCCGATATCAGCCGCAGCCAAAGAGGGAGAATCATTGATTCCATCTCCAATGAAAGCAACGCGCAATCCTTGTTCTTGGTATTTTTTCACAAATTGAACCTTTTCATCTGGTAATAATTCAGCATGGACTTCATCAATGCCTAACATATCAGCTACATAATCAGCAGTCATCTGATTATCACCTGTCAGCATCACTAAATGTTTTGCTCCTGCTTGTTTCAACATAGCTAATTGTTCAGCGACTTCTGGTCGAATCACATCTGACACACCAATAATTTGAGTGATTTTTTTGTCGATTACTACAATAATGACCGAGCTGCCTGTTTGTTGTAATTGATGTAAATCTTGTACTTGCTTTGGTGTGAGAGAAAGTTTGTGAGCGGCAATCAATTTGGTGTTGCCCGCACAAACTGTATGACCATCAATCTCAGCTGTGATTCCTTGTCCCTTGATCGTCTGATTATCTTTGACTGCTAATTGTTGAAAATCAATGTCTTTCTCCTGAGCATAATGGATCACGGCGCGCCCCAAAGGATGATCGGATAACGTTTCTAATCGAGCCACTAAAGCTAAGCTGTCCCCTTCATCCTCTGTATAGTTCTTGATAGTGGATACAGCAGTAGTTCCTTTGGTCAATGTACCGGTTTTATCAAAGACAAAAGTATCGATTTTGGAAAAAGTATCCATTGCTTCACCGCCTTTGACTAAGATGCCCCGTTTCGCTCCATTACCGATTCCTGCTACATTCGAAACAGGCGCACCAATGACTAAAGCGCCAGGACAACCAAGAACCAAAACAGTGATGGCTAAACGAAAATCACGACTGATCAGACCAACAAGCAACGCAATAAGTAAAACGGTTGGAGTATAATACTGAGAAAAACGATCAATGAATTTTTCCGCATGTGATTTGGTATCTTGTGCTTCTTCGACTAATTCGATAATTTTGGCAAAGGTCGTATCATCTCCGACCTTAGTTGCTTCGATCGTCACGTAGCCATCTGCTAAAATCGTTCCAGAAAATACGTCATCTCCACTGATTTTGACGACTTGTCGTGATTCACCCGTCACTGCGGCTTCATCCGCATACCCTTTTCCGTCAATGACTCGTCCGTCCACAGGAATAGCTCCACCAGTTTTTACTAAGACGATATCACCTTCTTCCACGTCATCGATTTCCACTTCTTCAGTCGTTCCATCTTCTTGGACAACGCTGGCAGTCAATGGGGCCATCTCGGTCAAAGCCTTGATTGATTCCCGCGTTTTGGTCAATGTTTTTTGTTCCAGATAACTACCAAACAAAAACAAGAATGTAACGATAGCTGACTCCTTGTATTCTCCGATCATAAAGGCACCAAGCACAGCAATAGTAACGAGTAAATCAATTGAGATAACTTTGACTTTTACTGCCTGATACGCATGGATCATAATAGGTATGACCGCAATAATAGAAGCTATGGCTAGAGCAATGTTATAGAACAAGACAAATCCAGTAAATTTTCCGATAAAACCAAAAATAATCAACACAGCTGATAAGGCGGTGATATGATTTCGATGCTCTTGGATCCACTTTTGAAATTTCATCTTTCTCCCTCTTTTCCTTTTCATTCTTACGAGACTAAGTATAGATACTTATCCATCATAAAAAATTGACCACTATCAAGTTTAGTCAAAAAGGTGGTTTTCTTTTGGTATACTGAATTCCTACAGTCATTAAACGATCATATAGAAAAAGGAAGCGCCGAAACGCTTCCTTAGGTAGTTCTATTTTTTTATTCAAAGATAAGATGCTTTGTCATCTTACGACTGAAGAACAACAATCAAAAAAGGGCAGCAGCCACTCATTCACAAGAAATATCGTTTTTTGATATGGGAATTGAAGCAGTGGACAAATATCTCTACTTATTAGCTGGGAATAAGATCCAAAAAAGCTTAATGGATTTTATCCAAGAATTGGAATGTACTTTCCACAAAAAATTCACTCATTCCATTCTTTTAAAACTTTTGATTCATACAGCGTGTCTAATTGAGCGTACATTGATAAACGGTCATGAACTTAAAATTATATCAGAAGATGACACAAGACCTTCTCATGAAACAATTTTTCATGTAAAAAAGGCCTTCAAAAATATTGAAACAGAATTTGGGATCACTGTTTCTTATGATGAATGTTTCTTTATCTATGATATTATCGCATCTAAATAATCTTTTTTATGTAAACGAGTATTTTTTTAACTTATTGTTTAAGAGTGATAATATTCCATCCTAACAATTAAAGGGAGACAATTAAAAGTTTGTCCCCCTTTTTGCTGATTAAATTGTTTTCTATAAACAAATCGAATAACTGTTTCATTGAACTATCTACCTCATAACAAAGATTCATCTATAGAAAAAACCACTTAATAGATCAGCGCGCTAAAAGCTTCATATGGGAGTAAATTGTTAGTAATTTTCTTTTTGTAATTTTGGATCAAGACTTGTTTGACACGATACTTACCGATTGGAAAAGTAGTCTTTTGATCAGAAAAATTAACTACAACTAGTATTTTTTGTTTTTTTAAACTGCGTAGATATGCTAAAACATTCGGTTCCTCTGTCTCAATGACTTGATATTTCCCATAGACAATCACAGGTAATTCTTTGCGCAATTCGATCAGTTTTTGATACGTATAAAACAAGGAATCTTGAGCAGCTAATGCTGCTTCTACATTGATCTCTTCTGTATTCCCCACTGGCAACCAAGGAGTGCCTTCCGTAAAGCCACCATTTTTGTGATTGTTCCATTGCATCGGATGGCGAGCATTATCTCGCCCCTTCGAGTTGATTGATTGGATCAACTCTTCCTTCGAATAGCCTTTTTTTATACGTTCTGCATACATTCTTTGGCTTTCAATATCATCTACCTCATCAATACTCTTTACTGGATAATTGATCATGCCGATCTCTTCTCCTTGATAGATATAAGGAGTACCTTGCATAAAATGGAGGTATATCGCTAGCATTTTTCCACTGATTGTTCGATATTCTTGATCGTCCCCCCAGCGAGAAATGATTCGTGGGAGATCATGATTATTCCAAAATAAAGAATTCCAACCACAACCACCTAATTCAATCTGCCATTTAGAAAAAGTCCGATGTAATTCCTGTGGATCTAAATCCTTTAGATCCCATTTTCGCTTGCCATTCTGTTTGTCTAGATTAATATGCTCGAATTGAAAGACCATTGATAATTCTTTGCGTTCTTCTTTTGAATACAGCTGCGCAATCTTGGGCGTTGCTCCCCAAGTCTCTCCCACTGTCACTACATCATAATGACCAAAAGTTTTTTGGTACATTTCTTGCAATAAATCATGTAAAAGAGGACCATTTTTAGTAATAGATTGTTCCGGCTGTTTTCCAATCAGATCAATGACATCTAATCGAAATCCGCCAATCCCTTTCTCAAGCCAAAAATTCATCATGTCATAGATTGCTTGTCTCATCTTTGGATTTTGCCAATTCAAATCCGGCTGCTTTTTCGAATGCAAGTGCAGATAATATTGATTCACTTCGGGCACATAGGTCCATGCTGAACCGCCGAAGTTCGACTCTAATCCATTCGGTTCTTTACGCCAAACATAATAGTCGTGATAGGGACTGGTAACACTTTTTTTTGCCAATTGAAACCATGGATGTCTGTCTGACGTATAATTGATAACAAGATCCATGATGACTCTTATTCCCCTTTGTCGTGCTTCTTTTATCAGTAAATCCATATCTGCCATCGTTCCATATTCTGCGCCTATTTTTCTGTAGTCACTGATATCATAGCCATTATCATCATTAGGTGATTCATAAACCGGGCTTAACCATATCGCATTGATTCCCAGGTTTTCTAGATAATCTAATCTTGAAAGAATACCAGGAATATCTCCAATGCCATCTCCATTTGTATCTTGAAAACTTCGAGGATAGATTTGATAGATTACTGCACTTTTACACCATTTATTTTTCATCTGTTTCACTCACTATCAGAATATCTTCACCACTTTTGACCGTGTTTTTTTCAAGAATTTTTACATTAGCATATGCAGAGGAATTAGTGACAATTTCCATAATTGTATCGTCGTACCCTTCTTCTTTAAGCAATTTACGATCAAATGTACCGAGAATATCCCCTTTTTTCACTAATTCACCATATTGTCGCTGTGTCGTGAATCCGGCCCCTTTTAGATTCACTGTATCGATACCGATATGGATCAGTACTTCCGCTCCTTTCTCTGTTTTCAAGCCATATGCATGTTTAGATTCGTGGACAACTGTCAATATACCATCTGCTGGAGCATGGACTACCCCGTCATCTGGTTTGACTGCTATACCTCTTCCCATCATTTCAGTGGAAAAAACTGGATCTTTTACCTTCGTTAAAGGGAGAATCTTCCCGCTGACTGATGCAGCTAAAATTTCATCTTGCGGTTTCCTAGTCGTTTTAGGAGCTGAACTGATTGACTCAGCTGCTTCTGTTCCTTTTGATTCACCATCTGCTAGCAGTTCCATATGTTTTTTTCCATAGAAGTAAGTGCTTAAAAAAAACGATCACTATACTGATAACAATTCCGATCATGAATGAAGGAATCGAACGAGGTGCAATGGAAATAAAGCCAATGACGCTTGCCGGTCCCATCGCAACTGCTAATACGTGGAACAAGCCGATAAAGAATGAAGCAATTCCTGCAGCAATCATTCCACAAATAAACGGAAATTTCAGTTTCAAATTCACACCGAATATCGCTGGCTCAGTAATCCCCAACATAGCGGAAACACCTGCAGTGGTAGCTAGACTCTTTTGCTTTTTATTTTTTGTCAGCAGCATAATCGCCAAAGCAGCCGCTCCTTGCGCTACATTTGCCATTGAGGCAACTGGAAAGATAAAAGAGCCACCCGTTCTGGCAACATCTGCTAGTAAAGTAGTCTCGATTGCTGGAAAGCTTTGATGTAATCCGGTAATGACTATCGGCGAATAGAAGAAACGAAAGACACCTAAGCCGAAAGCTCCAGTAGTACTGTATAACCAGCTTAATCCATCAGCTAAGCCGTCTCCGACAGTACGCATCACCGGCCCTACTACTGTAAAAGTTAAAAAACCAGTAATAATAATAGCTAGCATTGGAGTAAATGTGTAGTCGAAAGCATTAGCCAACCGTTTATGGAAGAATTTTTCTAAAGTAGCTAAAATCCAAGAAACTGCAAGGACTGGAAGAACAGATCCTTGATAACCGGCTTGTGCCACATTCATTCCAAAAATATTCTAATAAGGCATCGATCCTTCTGCAATAGCATTCGTCACACTGTATCCATTCACTAAATCCGGCATGACCATCGCCATCCCCATTGCTGCTCCAAGATACGGATTGCCTCCAAAACGTCGAGTTGCTGAAAAACCTACCAAAATCGGCAAAAAAGCAAACGGCGCTGAAGCAAGTAAATTAATGATGCCAGCAAAATCTTTCACTGATGGATACAACTCAACCACTGACTGAGGACCAAACAAATCCTGTGCCGTCAAAACATTATTCAGAGCCATCAACAGTCCACCCGCAACCAATGCAGGGACAATCGGAACGAAGATATCTGACAACACCTTGATAAAGGCCATGACAGGATTATTCTTCTTATTCGATGCTACCGCTTTCAAATCGTCGGTTGAAGCTTCCTTTACGCCGGTGATCTTAACGAATTCATCATATACGTTATTCACATCACCTGCTCCGATAATGATCTGAAATTGATCATTTGCTTCAAAAGTTCCTTTCACACTTTCATTATCATCCAGAGCCTTCTGGTCTACTTTGTCTGAATCTTTTAAGACAAGCCGTAAACGTGTTGCACAATGCGCAGCTGCTTGTACATTGTCTTCTCCAAGCGCTTTGCTGATTTCTTCAGCTACTTTTTTGTAATCCATTTCATTTCCTCCTAATCCAAAATTATTGAAGCAGTAACTATAAATTTTTCTTAAGCACAATATGCCATGATTTAAAACAATTGTCAATCGATTATCAAATTTTAAATAAAATAATTTTTTATATATAAAAAAATAGCTTTTATAAGCCATTTAATTTTGATATTCGTTTGACATTTTACCAGAAAAAATATATTATAATTCCAAAAATACGTTTACAAGGAGTTTGTCATGAAACTTAAAGAAAATTGGTCACGAACGGATCGTTATCGTCCATATAAAGAATGGTCTGAAGAACATTTGCATTCCTTAGAGAAAAAAATCAATTCTTCCCATTGGCGCTTAGGCTACCATATACAACCAGTTACTGGTTTATTGAACGATCCGAATGGTTTTTCCTATTTCGACGGGAAATGGCAGCTATTTTATCAAGCATATCCGATGGGGTCTGTTCATGGTCTGAAATCTTGGTACCATCTCTCCTCAGTTAATCTGATAGATTGGAAAAACGATGGCCTCAAACTGATTCCGGATAATTCATTTGACAGTCACGGTGTGTACTCAGGTTCAGCTTTGCCGATTGATAATCAACTGTTCCTTGCATATACCGGAAATGTGCGTGATTCGAATTGGGGACGTCATTCCTTCCAGTTAGGGGCATGGATGGACAAAAATGGTAATATCACTAAGATACCGACTCCTTTAATCAGCTCCCCACCTCCGGGATATACACAAGAAATCCGTGATCCTCAGCTGATTGCTTATGATGACGGTTACTTGCTCATTGTCGGAGCACAAACTGAACAAAAACAAGGAAGAATCCTAACTTATTACAGTAAAGATCTTCAAAATTGGCAGTTTTTAGGAACTTTGGGTTTTACAGAGGAAGAAATGGGTTTTATGATCGAGTGTCCAAATCTATTATTTGTGAACGGCAAAGCACTACTGGTCTTCTGCCCACAAGGTTTATCTCACGAGATCCACTCATACAGTAATATTTACCCGAATACTTACGTGATCGGTCAAACATTTGATTTTGAAAAAAATGAGCTTTCCGACCCTACTCACATAAAAAATATAGATGAAGGATTTGACATTTACGCGACGCATTGTTTCAGTGATGAAAATGGACGAACCTTGGCAATCAGTTGGATTGGGTTGCCTGAAATCAGCTATCCAACTGACGAAGAAGGATGGGCACACTGCTTGAGCATCGTAAAAGAACTTACTATTGAAAAAGAGCAGCTCTATCAACGACCGGTGAAAGAAACAGCGCAGTTGCGAAAAGGAAAACCTTATCACTTTAGCGGTTTGGAAACCACTATTGACGCGGAAATAAATCAATATGAACTCCAGTTAGAATTCGATTACTCACAGAAAGGTACTATTTTATTGTTTGCAGATGAACAACAAAAACACGGTTTAGCACTATCCTTTGATATGATACATGGTAAAATGAGTATGGATCGCAGCCATGCCGGCAAATCTTTCGCTGAAAATTTTGGAACTGTACGTGAATTCTCAATTGAAAAGAAACCGCTGAAATTACAAATATTTGTTGATCGTTCCGTTGTAGAGGTGTTTGTAAATGATGGACAGCAAACAGCGACTGCCCGTGTCTTTCCGACAGATGATCAAACGGGCTTGTATATAAAAAGTGACAGGGAATTTAAAGGGAAATTATGGCATCTGCGGAATATGAACAAATAAAGGATGAAGAAAATGGCTGTTAAATTGACAGATGTGGCAAAAAAAGCAGGAGTCTCTCCTACTACTGTCTCGAGAGTGATAAATAATTATGGTTCTTTAAGTCAAAAAACAATCGATAAAGTGAATCAAGCAATGAAAGAACTCAATTATCAGCCGAATTCGTTAGCCCGTTCACTTCAAGGAAAAAACACCCAATTGATCGGCTTGATTTTCCCAACAGTCGCCAATCCGTTTTTTGGCGAATTAGTCGAACAGTTGGAAAGTAAATTATTTGATTTAGGCTATCGTTCTATCTTATGTGACAGTGCTAATAATAAAGAAAAAGAACGAAATTATCTCAACATGTTAGCAGCAAATAAAGTGGACGGCATCATCGCCGGCGCTCATAATCTCGGGATACAGGAGTACGAAAATATTGAGTTGCCAATCGTCTCTTTTGACCGCTATCTGGCAGACGGAACACCAATCGTCAGCAGTGATAATTTCCGAGGCGGTTATCTCGCGACAGAAAATCTCTATCTAAAAGGAGCTCGTAAAATCGCTATTTTGACGGGCTCGGAAGAATCCAACTCCCCCACAAATGACCGAATGAACGGCTATTTGAAATTTATGGATGAGCAGCAGCTAGAACCACAGATTTTTCAATTCCATTCAACTGCTCGTTCCACTGCTTTAAAAAATTTAGAAATCAAACGGATTTTGCAAAATGAAGAGATTGACAGTATTTTTTGCACAGATGATCTTACAGCTGTATTGGCATACAATCTGTGTCAAGAGCTCGATATCCGCATCCCTGAGCAATTGAAAATCATTGGATATGACGGAACAAAATTTATCCAGAATTATTTTCCGCATCTGTCTACTATCGCTCAACCAATAACGGATATTGCCGACATCCTTGTAGACTTGCTACTGCAAAGAATCCAAGATGCTGAAAAACCACTGGAATCACATTACGTTTTACCAGTAAAGCTGATTCAAGGTAAAACGACTTAACTGCAAAGGAGCAAATGTTTTATGTTATATGGAGCAATTGAAGCTGGCGGAACAAAATTTGTCTGCGCAGTAGGTACGAAAGATTTAGAAGTAATTGAAAGAATACAAATCCCTACAACCACGCCGATAGAAACGATGAATAACGTTATTGATTTCTTCAAAAAACACCAAGAACAACTGGCAGCGATTGGAATAGGTTCTTTTGGACCGATTGATATTCATCCCAATTCAGCAACATACGGATATATCACCTCTACGCCAAAAAAAGCTTGGCAGAATTTTGATTTTATCGGTTATTTAAATAAAAATTTAAAAGAACTACCGATTGTCTTTACCACCGATGTCAATGCAGCTGCTTACGGAGAATATGTCGCGGGGAATGGAAAAGGGCGTTCCACTATTGTTTACTACACGATTGGAACAGGTATTGGTGGCGGTGCCTTGCAAAATGGCACTTTTGTAGAAGGTTTCAGCCACCCTGAAATGGGACATATGCTTGTGCGCCGACACCCTGTGGATACCTTTAAAGGTGTTTGTCCTTATCATAGCGATTGCCTGGAAGGAATGGCTTCTGGACCTGCAATCGAACAAAGAACAGGCATGAAAGGTCAAGAGTTGTCTGTCGCTGATCCTTCTTGGGAATTAGAAGCTTATTACATCGCTCAATGTGTCTATAACACAACTCTTCTATTTTCACCTGATGTCATCATCTTTGGCGGAGGCGTAATGAAACAAGCACATCTGAGAGAACGAGTCCAAGAAGCTTTGGTTGGTTTGATGAATCACTATGTAGACTACCCAGCATTCGAAAACTATGTATTACCTCCAAAATTAGGAGATGATGCTGGAATCATTGGGTGTTTAGCTTTAGCATTAGAAAAATCAGAAAAAGATATCTTCTAATAAAATAAGCACGTTGTCACAACAATCTCATCAATAAGCAGGCGAAGAATCCACTTGATGCGATTTCTTCGTCTTTTTATTTACTATTAACTTATGTTCTCCAATCGGCCTTTCAACCCGATATCCTCGCCTATTTTTCTTGCCCTTAACTCTCTGTTTCCTGTACTTAACAGAGTAGAGGTGTCGTGGAATTCTTTTGTTAACTTCAAATTATGATCTTCTACAAGTTCCTACAATCTAATCTTGGTTGTTTTTTTATTCAACTTGCAACGCTAGCAAGTTCCAGTTGATTCTCTTTTCCAATTAAGTTTTGTGATATTTAAACTTCGCCTTGACAGCTTTTCTAAATATAGAAAAGAACATTTCCTTATGTCTATTATGCAACAGCTCAATTTATTTAATGTATGTTAATGATTTTGTGGAATGTCTCCTTAGACATGCTATTTCTACTATTTAATGATCAATCACTTGACCTACTAGTAAGTAGAGAGCATGCCCGAACACATTACAAAAATATCATCACTTATGATACGGAGCTGCGTATCATGAGTGAATGATATTAGGAAAACTTCATAAAATAAATCTTTTATACATTTCCACTTCTAGATGGTCATTCATGTTAGAAGAATCAAACTATTTTTTTACTGTCGTAATAATATTAAAACACTAGAACAAATCAATTAAATTCCATAAAATATAAATAATAGACCTAGCATCATCTGGTATAAAATGGATGCTAGGTCCGTTATATTTACTCAAAATTGATTCTACGAATAGATCTTCTTATCATTTCTATTTTAGTAGTCATGCGTTGTTGTTCTTCTAAAGGTGGTAATGGTATAAGTAGTTTAGATAAATTTGTACCATTTACATTTGGTTGCCCAGTTCCGTAAGAAATTTTTTCTAATAACTTCCAATATAATGGCGAGTCTAAGAAGCAGTCTACGTATTCTGATAATAATTTCTCAACTAACCTAATTCGAATCAAGTAAGAAGCAAAAACAGATTCCTCACTTATTTCCTTAACCAAGAAACTTTTTCCCATAGTTCCTCCTGTCCTTGCTATCAAAATGTCATTTTCTTCCAATCTTAAATCAACTAGTTTAGAATTACTAATATCACAGTAAGGCACACTGGACCAATTTACACGTCCCTCTTGTATATCTGTGATTCTCAAAAACTTAACATTGCCTTGTTTTTTCGCCGAATCTGTATAGCCATATTGAATCTTAGTAGAAATACTTCCTAAATAAACCCATAGTCGAACATCGCTAGATGATTTTTCTTGTCGTTCTTTATGAACAACAGTGATCATCTTGAGTTGTCCGACTATTTTTTAGTTGCAGCAATCTTTTTGGGACGCTTATTTGCATGAAGCAACGTTGCTAAGTCTAGTAATAAAACATTGGCTAACACAGGATTGGCTTTCTCGCGATACGCTGCGGCGCCACTTTCAAACAATACTGCTAGACGATCTTCTACAACAACGATTTGTTCCAAATACGGTGGAAATTTGATTCGTTTTAGGATCCGGCTAGGAGAGTCCCGCTCGGACACTAAGAGTTCCGAGGTATAAGGACCATAAGAACGACTGGCTAAGAGATAATGGCCATAAAAAGCCACACCTTGAATCTTATCAGATGTTTTTCTGCTCATTGTCACGGTTGGTTGGATTTTGTCTTTGCGGCGAATTGCTGTTTGCATTTCAGCTATCGTCGGCAATAGATAGAAAGTCAACTGTCCTTCACCTTTTAGTGTGAAGTTGCCAGATACCAGTTGATCATTGTTTTGAGTCAAATACGATGCTTGTGGAATCTCTGAGAGATCAGTTGTCAGCCAATAAGCGATTGGCTGTCCCGTCTCTTCAGATGTATCTGCTAAGATATCGATCAAACGTAAAGCGGCTACTCGTCCAGTAGCAGATCCTGTGATTGTCAACCATAAAAGTTCCCGTTTTGTATCATATACTAAGCCCCCTACATGTGGCCGTTTAGGTAAAATCAGCAGTTTGATCGGCTGTCCTGTTTCTCTATCCAGTACATGAATAATAGAATGATGCTGATGGTCATAGCAGTAGGCAGAAATAAACACAAAATCTTGAGAAAAAGCCAACCCTTGCGGCGTCATCCATTGACAAACCTCATTTTCGCCGGTTTCCGGCACCACCATTCTTGTTTCTGTTAATCCAGGAATGTTATATTGTTTTGCTTCAGCCTTTTCCCAAGCTGCTTGAACAATAGGATACCGTTTTAACTTTTTTTCAATATCCTGATGTATCCGTTGCTGCTTCCAATGCTTAAACTTTAGGACATAGTAAACAAGGAGGCCAATGACCAGCAACACTAAAATCATTATTGCTACCCGCTGTGTCATTTTTTTGCCTCCTTGTTCTATTCGATCAATCGTACATATACCGCTATTAATTACCGTAACTACATGTTTCTTTTACTAGCGTTTCTTTATAGGATCTTTCATAATCTCATTTATAGTAACATTAAGAATCCCTTATTCTACTATAGTCACTTCCACATCAATATTGCCTCTTGTTGCTTTAGAGTATGGGCAAAATGCGTGGGCTTCTTCTGCGATTTTCTCTGCTTGGTCCTTCTCAAGTCCTGGCAAAGAAACTTCTAAAACAACCTCGATTTGGTAGCCCCCATCTTCTAATTGAAATAAAGATACCCGTGCTTTGACTTCAGAATCAGACTCAAGATTATTTTCTTCCAGCATGTGTTGAACCGCGCCGTTGAAGCAAGATGCGTATCCAGCCGCAAAAAGTTGTTCCGGATTTGTCCCTTCACTATGGATTCCTGGGCGGTCGATCTTCATGTGCATACTTCCGTTTGGTGCCTCAACCTCGCCATCACGGCCTCCACGATTGATCATTGCTGTTTCGTACATTTTTTTCATTGAGATCATCCTTTCTTTCGTCGTTCTATATTAAGTGTAACGAGTATTTTTTAATCTGACAAAGGTAATGCTTGCATTCGGCGACATCAGTTAGACAACATCGATGATCAGTGATAGAAGCAGTTTATCTATACAAAAAAAGAAGGGTTCTATGATATTTGGTGTTGTTACTCAAGGCGAGTAAGGACACCAAATATCATAGAACCCAAATAGTTAAAGAAAAAACTTAATCGTTGAAAGAAGCCCAATTGCTTAAAGAAGGCAAACTGACTAATCGACGGAATCCGTGCTAATCCGTAAAGACCTGCAATTAGTAAACTAATAACTGTTAAAACAAGATAAAAATGGCTAAGCGTACCTTGACCACTTTGACGATAAAGCAGAACAAGTAACAATGGGAAAAGTAGAAAGCCTGCATAGCCTAGCCCAGAACCTATATTATGGATCCAAGTCGATAGATTCCAAGAGCTTTCATTCGTATTGATACTGAATAACCCAGTAAAAATACAATCACCTATCCCATATAAACCAACTGTTGCAACAGCAAGTATTGCAAGTGTTTTTGATGTTCCAACAAATAGGTGATACAACGCAGGCAACGAAAGAACAAAAAAAAGTCCAGATACAACTGACCAGACCAAGAAAGCACGTCTGACTGGACTATCTACGTCACCAAACACACTAATTACGGTAGTCATTTGATTCAGTTTGGGATAAAAAAGGCCAAGGATATACGGTGTCGATAAATCACTAATCACACCTAATAATAAAAAATAAAAACCATATTTTTGCAAAAAAATCATTTTCTTCCCCTACTTTTTAGTGATTATTCGATACATCCAACAATCAAATTTTTTCACATTTTAACACATATTTTTATTCTAGTTGCCTTTTGAACAATCAATAACATAAAGGTGAGTTTCTTCTACATTTTAAAAAATCGAATGGCACTGAAGAGTTCAGTTGTCAGCATCAATCTCCTACTCAAAAAGGCAAAAAAACGTAAGTCAGATGTTGTTGACATCTCACTTACGCATCCATTGATTGAAAATTTCTTAGTAAAATCTACTAGCCTAAAAATTTGAAGACTTCTTCTCGATCATACAGTTTAAATACTTTCTCGCATAAAAATTGAGTAATTAGTGCCGCAAAAACAGGGATGACTAACCAACAAAGAACAACAAGAAAGCCCTTTAGCCCTGCATCTAAAGAAGCCAACGGACCAACAAGTCCGACCACGCCGAAACCAGCAGAAGCAGGCGTACCTGAAATAGAAAATAGAGCGACAGGAATAGCTGTAATCACTGCACTAACTAAACAAGGAATAAGAATCACAGGTTTTCTAAATAGATTAGGCATCATCATCTTCATAGCGCCTAAAGCAATCGCAATTGTCACACCTGACTTATTAACCTTCCAAGAGTTCACTACTAAAACAAAAGTGGTTGCAGCTACGCCCATCGCAGCCGCACCAGCAGAAACACCATCTAGTTGGATTGCCATTCCGATTGCTACTGTTGAAATAGGAGAGATAATCAAAAAGGCAAAGGAACAACCAATCAAGATAGACATTAACAGCGGTTGTAAGGTAGTGAAGTTATTAATCAATGATCCAATTGCAGAAGTAATTGCTGTTACAAAAGGGAATAAATAAAAACCAAGTAAACCTGCACCTACACCTACAACAATCGGTGTTAACACAATCGACACTGACCCAAAACTATTTCCAATCAGTAAAATCAGCCCGACAGCAATCGATGCTGTCAGCATCGTATTAATAATATCGCCTGTACCAGCACCAACGTAAACACCCGTTTCACCCAAATCAGGTGTGAATTTGACTACACCAGAACCAACAAAAGAAGCTCCGGCTACAACCATCATTCTCATCGGATCAAATCCAAATTGTAAGGCAATCAAACCACCAATGATCAAAGGTGTTGCTAGTTGAAAAATAACTGCTAACTGTGCGATCGTTACCGCAAAGGGATACGCACTAAAATATTTTAAAATGGCACCTAATACTGCATTAGGAATCAATCCAATAATGATTCCTGTTGCTGTACCAGCGAGGACTTTATTCAGAAAAATTTTCGGTGATATTTTTTGTGAAGTTTCCATTCAATCTCTCCTTTATTTTACGTTCAAACTATCTTCTTTTGCATGGACAAGCTCAGTCAAGAAATCACAATAAGGCGTCGCAACACCATATTTCTTCCCTTTTCTAGAAATTGCGCCATTGATATAATCGATTTCTGTTAATCGATGGTTCTTAATCAAGTCTTGATACATTGAAGGATAATGTAACCCAATTGTTTCCGGGTCAAAACAAGATTCACAATGTGCAATGACTTCTGGGACATCTAGTTCAATCTTCTCTACTGCTGCTACTTTGGCAAACTCATTGACAATCGTCGCCACCATTTTATGAGCAGTCGATGTTTTTCCTAGCTCAGCCATATTAACGTCTAAGATTGTGCATAGTCCGTTCATTGTTCCGTTCACACATGCTTTGCGATAAATAGAATAGTGAATATTGTCAGAAAAATGAGCATTTAATCCTGATTCAGACAATTTGTCTGCTAATTTTTTTGCAGCTGCTTCTTTTCCATCACCTAAATTTTGTAATTCTACTGAACCACTTCCAAATAATTTGACCTGACCAGGACCTTCAAGACCTGCCGTCCACATGGTATTTCCAATATAGATATTTTCCATTGGTACAAATTTCTCAATAATATCTTCATGCCCGATACCATTTAATAGACATAAGACCTCTGTATCTTTTTTGATTAATGATTGGATATCCTGCAGCATTTTTTCCAGCTGCATCGCTTTGGTAAATAGAATAATCAGATCAACTTGATCTTCTTTTTCTACTTCGGATTGAAGAACGATTGGTAGTTTTGCTTCTACCTCTTTACCATTAAAATTTGCTTGTAATCCATGTTCTTTGATTTGTTGGACATGTTCTGCCCAGCCATCGATTAATAATACTTCGTTCCCACTTTGGTGAAGCATCAACCCAAAGCGACTTCCCATTGCGCCAGCGCCTGCAATTGCTATTTTCATTGATTCTTCCTCCTTTTTCTTTCTATTATACTTATTTGAGAATCTTTTCACAACCTCGTTTTGTTATTCTTCTCTTATTTATCATGTTTATATCCACCATTCAAGTTATTTTATCAGCAAATCAATAAAAACTGGAATAGAATCCCAATTTTATCGTAAGAGAAACTAGACTAGCAATAAGAAAATAGAAACATTCATAGAAAAAACCTCACTCCTCTGATTATAAAAGAGGGGGCATTAACCTCGTGTATACTAAAACCTTCCATTCATTCGATGGATGATTTTCTTTTTGTGAAAAAATATTCATTGTAGTACGATGTTGCGCAACACAGACGGATGGTATTGCTTATTATTTATTAAAATCGAACAATACACTTATTTAAAAACTTCTTTCCCAGATTTTCTTCCATTTTTACAGTTATAACTAGTATTATCATGAAAAATAGCCTTTTATTGTCTATGGGAATAATAATTTAAAATTGGTACTTTTTTATTAATTAGTTCATCGCCCAATAATCTCTCCAGTTTCTTAGCATCTCCTGACTCAACCGGAATCATCCAAGCCCAGTCCAAATAATTTTTTAAAATCTCATCATATTTTGCAAATATTTCATTGCCATATTCCGTCCTTAAAATTATATTTTCAGTGCCAGACAAGTGATTTGTATTGAGTTGATAAAAAAGATCTCCATCTAAAAAAATATCATTAGAAGAAGATTTCCCCACAGTAATGACCATTCCATCAGCTCTATGTGTTACATACAAATAATTGTATGACCTCATTTCACCTAATGAATCAATTATTTCTTGCCCTTTAGCTCTAATATATTGATCTCTATTACCTATCTCACTCTTATTTAACAAAAGTTTGGATAGGCTACAATTAACTAGACAGAAAAAT
>NZ_KV815632.1:0-4861 GCF_001814285.1 Enterococcus sp. HMSC076E04
ATACACATGCAGAAAAATTGGTAGAACACACACAACAAATTAAAACTTTATTTAGGGAAACATCTCGATAAAAATAGAAAGAAGATGAATAAAGATGATCTTACCTGATAAATATTATCAAATCATTAAGTGGGCGGTACTTACGGTACTTCCGGCTACATCTGTATTAGTTGCAACACTAGGCAAAGCATATGGATGGAATGGAACAGATATGACAGTTCTGACTATCAATGCAGTAGCGACGTTTTTAGGTGTTATCACTGGTGTGTCTGCATATAACTTAAAAAAATAGGAGGAAAAAAATGAAGAAGAAAATCATTTTATCATTGAGCCTAATAATGGCTCTTTTTTTATTGCCAATTAATGGGTTTGCCTATACGATTAACAATGAATTTAATTTAGGTGTAAATGAAGGTAGCTCTCAAGTAGCGAATAATCAGTATATTTTACTGCATGAAACAGCTAACGAAACAGCAACAGGACGCAATGAAGCACAGTATATGCAACGTTCATGGACTAGTGCTTACACTGCTTACATTGTGGGAGACGGCGGAATTGTTTACCAAGTTGGACAACTTGGTTATGTGCAGTATGGCGCTGGTTCATATGCTAATGCAAATAGTCCTGTGCAAATCGAGTTACAACACACACATGATAAAGAAACTTTTGAAAAGAACTATAAAGTATACGTTGAATTGGCAAGAGATTCAGCAATGAAATATGGTATTCCATTAACATTAGACACTCCTTATAACCAACCAGGAATCAAATCGCATTTATGGGTAACACAAAATATTTGGGGCGATCATACAGATCCTTACGGTTATCTTTCTGAAATGGGTGTAAGTAAAGAAAAACTAGCCTATGATTTGGCTCATGGTTTTACGGATGATAATCCAACTACTTCGGAGGATAAACCAGTAATTGATCCAACTCGAGCAGGTGCTGCAAATTCTACGCTGACAGATGGAACAAATTACGCCCACATTGATCAGTTCGGAGAAATCGAAAACGCAAACTTGCATGTAGCTGGATGGCACATTGCTAATTATAAATACGAGTATATTTTCATTATGGACTACAATACTGGAAAAGAACTAGCTAGAGTAAGAGCTGATGGGATTTATAGACCAGACGTAAATCAAGCTTATAATACTTTAGGAAATGTTGGCTATCATGTATCTTTCAATATGCGTGATTTCCCTAATAAGAAAGTATACGTCATGATGCGTGCGACAAACGATCCAGAAGGAAATACTAAGGGTGGAGCACAAGATTTTCATGACAAGCGTTGGTATTTAAATATTCCACAACGATAAAAAATTCCCCCCTCTTTGAGGGGCGGTACATAAAAATTTATTATTTAGATTCTATAAACATGTGCAACTTATCTAACAACAAAGTATATATTCTACAGAAGTAAACAAATAGCTTATATTTTAGGATGTACACAAATTGACAAGTATAATAAAACTTTGATAAAATACAAATGTTTTTTATTTTTATGTGTGATTAGTTAGAACTTACTTAAATCCTATTATAATATTTTTGTTAATGATTTTAATAAAATGATTGGAGAGAAAATGATGGATCAAAAAGCGTTTATCGAATCTATTGATTCTACAATCGATAGATTAAAAAAAGAAATTCGATTTTATAATAGAGTAATTGGTATCGGAAATATTATAAAAATAGTCTTATCAGCTAGTATCCCAATATTAATTGATCAGGCTTCCGAACACAGGTCTTTACTATTGATTGTTTCAATTGCTTCAGCAATAATTACAATTATACAAAGTGGGATGTCTGCATTTAATTATCAAGATAAAGTACAGACTTCGACAGAGTTATTAATGAAAATTGAAAAAGAAAAGTTGTTATATATAACGAAAACATCCCCATATAATAAAACAGATGAAGAAAATTTCCATTTAATCGTTACAACCCTTCAAACTGAATTAATTGATATTATCTCTGATTTTAATCAAGTTAATAACTAAAAATTTATTTAATTAGAAAGTAGTGCAGATAATACTAATTGTACAATTAAGAAAAGAGATAAGACTTTACATTCCTAAAAAAATGTAAAGTCTTATCTCTTTTCTTAATGCTATAAATTCATAATAACATTATGGACAATAAATTTAAAATTTATTCAGACTGTAGACAAACTCCTAAATTTAGAGTGTTGTTTGCAGTCTGACGTCTCAAAAATGAATCGTATAAATCAATTATAGTAATAAGTCATTGATTTCTTTAAATTCTTTATCAAGTTCTTTTTCATCATATTTTTCATATTTATCAGCTTCATGAAGAACTTTTTTAATTTCATGAATAGCCTTTCGTTCAACTAACCATTTTTTTAGGTTATGTTTTTTTTCTGGATTTTCAGATAACGTATCAAGTTCGTCTAACTCTTTATCCAATTTATTGACAACAGAAACAATTTTGTTTACAACTTTTTCTTCTTTGTTTTCTAAATTTGACATTTATCTTCACGTCCTTTTTATTTGATAATTTAAGTATAGAACTTTGATATAGTTTATACAAATAGAAACGCTTCTTCGTGTATTCTGTGATTTTCTTTTGAAATGAGGAAAACTTTGGAGTAAAATGAACGTGGACAGAACAATATTTAGGAGGAATAAACTATGTGTACGTCTATTACTTATGTAACAAGTGATCATTATTTTGGAAGGAATTTTGATTATGAAATATCTTACAATGAAGTAGTCACTGTTACTCCAAGAAATTATAAGTTGAATTTTCGAAAGGTAAATGATTTGGATACTCATTATGCAATGATTGGTATTGCCGCTGGTATAGCTGACTACCCTCTTTATTACGATGCGACAAATGAAAAAGGATTGAGTATGGCTGGGCTAAATTTTTCTGGGTATGCTGATTATAAAGAAATACAAGAAGGGAAAGACAATGTATCTCCTTTTGAATTTATTCCTTGGATTTTAGGACAATGCTCAACAGTAGGAGAAGCTAAAAAATTGTTAAAAAATATCAATTTAGCAAATATAAATTATAGTGATGAACTTCCTTTATCCCCTTTACATTGGCTATTAGCTGATAAAGAAAAATCAATTGTCATTGAAAGTATGAAAGATGGACTTCATATATATGATAACCCTGTGGGCGTTCTTACCAATAATCCTTCATTTGACTATCAATTATTTAATTTAAACAATTATCGTGTCTTATCGAGTGAAACTCCTAAAAATAATTTTTCAAATCAAATAAGTTTGAATGCCTATAGCCGCGGTATGGGAGGGATAGGCTTGCCTGGAGATTTATCCTCAGTATCTCGTTTTGTTAAAGCGACTTTTACGAAGCTGAATTCTGTATCTGGAGATTCAGAGTCAGAAAGTATTAGTCAATTTTTCCATATCTTAGGTTCAGTAGAACAACAAAAAGGTTTGTGTGATGTTGGTGATGGAAAATATGAATATACAATTTATTCTTCTTGTTGCAATGTTGACAAAGGAATCTATTATTATCGAACATATGAAGACAGTCAAATTACTGCAATTGATATGAATAAAGAAGACTTAGATAGTCATAAGTTAATTAGTTATCCAATTATAGAAAAACAACAAATTAAATATATAAATTAGTTAATGTGTTGTGATTGATTATTTAATATAGATATAATACAAAAAGGCAAAGATATTTTCAAAACATTTTTTCTTGATGTGATATCCTTGTCTTTTTTGTAATGTTTTTAACTTATTGCTTTTGCAAAATTTATTTACCTGTTTTCTGGATCAACGATAGTGTATATTATGCTATCCTTGTTTGGATTTTAGGACGTTTAAAGAGGCACTTTTTTACATAACTTAATCCATAGACATAGACCTTTTAAGCATGCTGTGAGATAATAATAAAGAAGAGTTTAAAGCGCACCCCAAACCACTTCCCCATAAGTGTATTACGCTTTAAACTCTTTTATATTTGAATTCACTAAGAAGCATACCATATTTTTGAAAAAAAGTGAGAAAAAAGGCTTATAATTAGGATTTAGAGTAATTAATTAGATGTTTATTTTATAGGACTGATACTATAGATTACAAATAGTATCGTATTTCGCAATCTTAAATTATCTTCTTACTATAAATAAGATAATAAAATTTGTATTTGTCCTTTTTAGGTAACTTATTTTAATCTATATACCTTTCTGGATCAACGAAAGTATACTTTATATAGTCATAACGCCGATGATCGCTCCGTGCGTCTGGCACGTCAGTCACGATATCAAACAAAAAATATACATCTTTCTTCATTCTAGTTTTCGCAGCAGGAATTTTAAAGTAGTTCTTATTAGAATAGTAGAGATTGATTAATAAGCTATCTTCGATTGCTAAAAAGAAAACTTCTGAATCCCATACTTTGTGAAAGTCTTTAATGAATTTGTTCGAAGGATCAAATTTAAACCATAATTGTGTTTTTCCTTCCATTAACATATAAAGTTCACCTCAAAAAGAGTATACGAACAAACGTTCTTGTTGTAAACCCTAAAATAGATTTTCCTGAATATGTATTGACAATATCTAAACGATAATATGCATTTCTTCTTATAAAAAGACCCTAGCAATTAAATTTGGTTGAGGTCTTTTTTCGTTCTTCTATTAATTTTTCTAACTCCTGTTTCAATATACATATAAAAAAGTAAAAATAATAGAAAAACTAGTGATAGCTTTGGTGATAGTGATATTAAAAATCAGAAAAGATAGAAAAAACAAGAGATAGATAAAATGCTGATATTTCGGCGTTTTCTAACGGTATAAAAGAGAAAAAAAGTAATAAATGTATACATGATACAAGAAAAACATGTTCGCACTTCTAGGCAAAC